>NZ_JBFAOJ010000020.1:0-78030 GCF_040675205.1 Streptosporangium sp. NPDC049644
CGGACACTGGCGCTCCTCGGGGGAAGGGCCCACTTGCCGGGCCTGTTCTCTGTGGTGTCCCCCGTCTCAACTGCCTCACCAGTCAGGTATCACAGATGTCACCCGATTGGACACGGATGGTAATCGACCCTGGACGTATCCAGCCCGTCCATCACGACCCCTTCGGCGCCCAGCTGCTCCAGCAAGCTCGACTTGCCCGAGTCCCCGTCCATAGCCGTCACCTGGTGTCCCCAGGCCGCGAGCTGCGGCACCGACCGCCGCCCCAACGCCCCGGCCCCGCCGGCCACGAACATCGGCTCGATCCTGCGGCCGTCGACGCCGCCGCGACGGAGCGGGATGCGGTGCTGTCGACGCTCGGAGTGCTGCCCGCCAGAGCAGCACCTTCAACCGGCGCCGCAACCGTCCGGAGGGGCCTTGCCCGGCACGGGACCCCGTGCCGCTTCCGACGCCTGATCCTCAGCCGGGTTGCCTGGCCACGACGACCAGACCCGGCCCGCTCTGCTCATCCGCAGGGAACCGAAGTTCGGCGACCGGAGGTCCACCCCGGACACGTCTAGTCCCCGTTCGGCAAGGTAGGCGGTCACCGTTCCGGGTCCGCAGCCGACGTCGAGGACAGGCCCAAGCTCGCTCACGGTGTCAGCGAAGGCGTCGGATGATCCCCTCACGGAGTGCCGGCATCCCACAAGATGACGGTGTCGCCTGACCTCGGGACCGCTCTTCAAGTTCCACGAGCTGCGGGACATCCTCGCCTCCCCGTTGAGGATCAGTCCAACAGCTCTCTCAGCATCCCGTTGACCTGTATGAACAGAGCTGCTCCTGCGTTCTGGTTCCGTCATAGGTCCGGCCCCGAGCCACGTGCCTGCAGCCGTTCCCAAGCTGTTTGCAAGACAAGATCTGCAGCATTGACTGGGACATCGTCTTCTTACACGGAAAGGAGGAATGTTCCATGGAATCGGCGCCACGCACCGAGCTCGGGGAAATCACCTCGGTCGGTATGGAGTTGGACGAGAGCGTGCTGAGCAACGTCAGCGGCGGCCGGTGGGACGAGTTTCACACGGGCGAGTATCACGACCCGCCCGGTGTCTGCCTCCCCGACTCCTGAGCGCTCACCCGCACAGCCCGCCGTGGTCGCCGTTCCTTCTGGGGGGCCACGGCGGGTGGCCTGTCGCCCCCGCTCTCCGAGGAGATCCGTGTCACCCCCGCATGTCCTCGTCCTCACCCGTGACCACGACGCGCACGCCGATCACGTCCGGCATCTGCTGGCCGGGCGCGGCGCCCGTACCACCGTCTTCGACAACCGGGACTATCTCACCCGGGCCCACGTCGAGCTGGCCTACACCACGCGCGGACTCTCCCGGCGGCTGCTGCACACCGAGTCCGGCACGCTCGACCTCGACTCGCTGACCGCGCTGTGGTGGCGGCGCCCGAGACCGCCGGAGGCCCACCCGGCGATCACCGATCCGTCGGTGGCCGCTTACACCACCCAGGAGAGTGTGAACCTGATCACCGATCTCTGGGAGCACCTGCCGTGTCGTACGGTGCCCGCACGCGAGTCGGTGTTCCGGCGGGCCGCGCACAAACCGTCCCAGCTGATGCTGGCGGCCGAGCTCGGGTTCGAGATCCCGGAGACCCTGATCGCGACCCGGGCGGACGACCTGTGGGACTTTCACAACCGCCATGACGGGCACATCGTCACCAAGCCCATGGGCCTGCCGTGGGTAGAGAACCTCGCGGCGGGCCACACGGTCATCCGCAAGTGCGACTTCGTCTCGCCCCGCGATCTGGCGTACGCCGAGGCGCTGCGGTTCTGCCCGGTCATCGCGCAGCAGTACGTGCCCAAGCGACTGGAGCTCCGGGTCACCGTGGTCGGGCGACGGGTGTTCGCGGCCGAGATCCACTCCCAGGAGAGCAACCGGTCGATGGTGGACTGGCGCCGGTACGACCTCGCGACGACCCCGCATCGCGTGCACCCGCTTCCCGACGAGGTCTCCGACCGATGCCTGGCGATGACAGACCGTCTCGGACTCGACTTCGGAGCCTTCGACCTGGTCCTGACCCCGGACGGCCGGTATGTGTTCCTGGAGATCAACCCCAACGGGCAGTGGCTGTGGATCGAAGGGCTGACCGGCCTGCCGATCAGCGAAGCCCTCTGCGACCTGCTGCTGGAAGGAGCCTGACCCGTGTCCCCGATCGTGCCCCCCAATCTCCTCGATGAGGCCCTGGAATGGCTGTGCGGGCTGGACGGCGTGCCACCGGAGCATGCGAGGGAGCGGCTGACGGAACTACGCGCCCGATATCCGGAGACCAGGATGCGGCTGCTGTGGCAGCGCGAGGCGGCCACCGAGGAATACCACTACGACCTGCTGTTCCCCTCACCCGAGGGGAGCGTCTCGGTGGCATTCGCGCCGGACCGGGTGATCCCCTGGCCGCTGCGGGGAGGCCAGCGCTCCGGCGAGCAGCTCGTCCTGCGCGTCGACGGCGTCGACATGACGATGGAGCGGGCCATCTCGGTCCTCGACGCGCTGTGGAACGACGCCGCACTCGCCAGGCGACTGGTCGACGCCGCCCTGGTCGAGCAGGCCGTGGACGCCCGCGGCCGAGACCTGCCCACCGACCGGCTCCAGGAGGCCGTGGACGCTTTCCGCCGGGCGCGGGGCCTGCTGACCGCGCAGGCGCTGCGGCAGTGGATGACCGAACGCGGCCTGAGCCACGCCCGCCTGGAGGAGATCGTCGCCGGCGAGGCGGCGGTGGCGGACCTGCGCCGGGAGGTGGCCGCAGATCGGGTGGAGGACTTCTTCGCCGCCCGTCACGAGGAGTTCGACCGGTTGCGCGTGGTCAGGCTGCGGTACGCGGATCCGGATCGTGCCGACGCCGCCGTGGCCCTCCTGCGCGCAGGACGACCGGCCGAGCCGGCGGTGAGCACCGGAACCGTTCAGGTTGACGGGGCGGGAGCGTCCGGCGGGGCGAGTGGACGCGATCCCGTCGCGTTGGCGGCCGAGGAGATGCTGGCGGCCTCGGCCACCTGCCGGATGGAGGCGAACCTCAGGGACGACCTGGTCGCGCTCTTCGGCGCCCCGGCGGCGGATGCGCGGGCCGGTCAGGTGCTCGGCCCCGCCCGGCTCCCGGACGGCGGCTTCTGCGTCGTGTCCGTGCTGGCCGTGGAACCGGCGGTGCTCGACGAGGCGACCCGTCGGCTCGCCGAGAAGCGGATCTTCGATGACTGGCTGGCGGAGCGGCGGCGCCACGCCCACGTGGAGTGGTTCTGGGGCAGCCGGGCCCGTACCGATGAGATCACCGCCGCCCTGCGGGTCTGATCGAGTCCTTCCAGGGTGGACTCGCGGATGGCCTCGCGTTCGATCTCGTCCGGCCCGCTCCACGCCGCCTCCGCACAGCGGAGGCGGGCCGCTTCGGCCGGTGTGGCGTCGCGGACCTCATAACCGTTCTGCCCGTCGTGCCCCAGGACCGTCACGATGCCGGTGACCAGTACCTTTCCGCTCATGGTGTCGTGGCAGACGACGCGCCGGTCGACACCGAAGGTTTCATGGGCAGGCCGATCGGCGTAGTCCCAGCGCCGGCCCCGGTAGGTTCCACCCGGCTGCGGCTCGTACGCCTGGACGTCGGCGGTGAAGGTGACGTCGTCCGGGTTCAGGACTTCGGCGGTGTGTATGCGCGCAGCAAGGTCTCGGGCCCGCTCCTCACGCCGCTCGGGAGCCCACTGCTCGACCGTTTCCGGCAGATGGTGCCAGTGGCCGGCGATCTGCGGGTATTTGCTGACGAGATCGGCCGACCAGTGCGGCCATCTCTCGCGTTCGGCGATGGCGGGCACCTCCCGCTCCGCCATCGCCGCCTGCCAGCGGTCGAAGGGCATGTCCGGCGGCAGACCCTGGGCCGCCAGAAAGTCGGCCATGGTCATCCCCTGGCGGACGAGCTGCTTGTTCAAGGCCGCCTGCCTGCGGCCGATCCGCGCCGCGGGCCAGTGCTCGGCCGTGGACATCGGCACTTCGACCGGGCGCGCCTGCCGGCCGTTCGCCCTGTCGGGACGCGCGTGCCGGGCCGGGGGGCCGAAACGCTGACGGAGGGTGGCGAGAAGACTTATGCCCTGCCCTCGTGTTGTCAGCGGTGAGAAGGAGAGCGGCGCGCGCAGGAAGCCCGCCTCAGCGGTCGCTCGGTGACGGGCTGTTGCCGCCTCGGTGACCGCTACCGGGTCGGCGGGCTCCCATGCGATCAGCCGAGCTTGAGCAGCAGTTCGGTGAGCTCGGCCGGCATGGTGATCATGCAGTCGTGGCCCGTCTCCAGTTCCCACACCTGTGCCGGGCCGCCGTTGGGCTGTATCGCCGGGACGGGCCGCCGCTCGATGCCCTCCGGTACGCCGACGACACAGTGAACGTGCGTCCGCGGAATCGCGCGCACGGCCGGGTTGTCCAGCCGGACCGGTTGCCGGAGGCAGAGCACCGGCTGATCCGACAACATCGTCCGCAGCCACGCCACGTCCGCCGGGTCGGTGACCCCGAACAGGCCCAGGGGCGGCGGCAGCTCGGGCATCGGCGGGACCCGCCAGCCGACCTCGGACTCCGCGGCGCGGTCGATGAGGTCCTGGGTCACGGGATGCACGTCCACCGCGCTCTCGCCGTCCTTGGGGACCATAGCGTCGAGATAGACCAGATGGGCGATCCGATCCGGGATCCGGTTGGCGGCGGACGAGATGACCAGCCCGGCGTAGCTGTGGCCCACCAGGATCACGTCGGTGAGGTCCTCCTCGGTGATCAGCCTGACGATGTCGTCGACGTGCGTGTCCAGCCCTACCTCGGGGCCGAGCAGATGCGCCTTGTCGCCGTGGCCGGTCGGCGACGGCGCGACCACCCGGTGCCCGGCCGACGCCAGCAACGAGACCACCCGCTCCCAGCATTGCCCGCTGTGCCAGGCCCCGTGTACCAGCAAACCTGCTACGCCTCGGGGCGGGAAGACCCCGGCGGCGGCGGCCCCGGATAACGACGCCAGACGTCGACCGGCGGCAATTAAGCAACAGAGTCCTTCAGGCCGGGGGTGAAGGCCCGCGCGGGAGTGCCTGCCAGGGCGCGAGCGTGCCCTAAACCGGGCGATTCAACCAGACCGGCCGCCATGCGCTTGTTCGGTGGCTTCCGCGATCGGCACGGGCACGACCGCCGCGACCCTGCGTCCTCGGTTCGTGATGTAGGTGATCCTGCCTCGTTCAGGACGTCCGCGAACCGCCCCCGCGCGTCGGCGACGCTCATCTCTCCCGATTCCATGAACGTCACGGTAGGCGGATGCACCTTCACCTACGATCGGCCCGTGCAGCTCAGGTACAATTTCCGCCTCTCCCCGACACCGGGTCAGCGCCAAGCGCTGGCACGGGCGTTCGGGTGCGCGCGCACGGTGTTCAACGATGGGCTGCGCGCACGCCGGCAAGCACACGAGAACGGCTTGCCGTACATCTCCGACGCGGACCTGTCCAAGCGGGTCATCACCCACGCCAAGGCGGCACCGGAGCGGACGTGGCTGGGCGAGGTGTCCAGCGTGGTTCTTCAGCAGGCCCTGGCCGACCTGAACACCGCCTACCGCAACTTCTTCGCCTCCCTGTCGGGCAAACGCAAGGGCCGGAAGGTCGGCCTGCCCCGGTTCCGGTCGCGGAAGGACTCTCAGCAGGCGATCCGGTTCACTAAGAATGCCCGCTTCTCGATCACGGCGGGCGGGAAACTGCGACTGCCGAAGATCGGCGACGTGGCGGTCCGCTGGTCACGCTCTCTACCCTTGGACCCGTCATCGGTGACGGTGATCAAGGACAGCGCGGGCCGGTACTTCGCGTCGTTCGTCGTGTAGGCGGGCGATGAGCCGCTGCCCGAGACGGCGGCCGAGGTCGGCATCGACCTGGGGCTCACCCACTTCGCGATCCTGTCCAACGGCCAGAAGATCGCCAACCCGCGTATTCTGCGGCGCGCGGCCAAGAGGCTCCGCAGGGCACAGAAAGCGCTGAGCCGCACCCGGAAGGGTTCGGCGAACCGCAAGAAGGCCAGGGTGAAGGTCGCCCAGGCACATGCCACGGTGGCCGACACGCGCCGCGACTGGGCACACAAGCTCTCCACCGCACTGATTCGCGAGAACCAAGCGATCTACGTGGAGGACCTTGCCACCTCCGGCCTGGCCCGCACCCGCCTGGCCAAGAGCGTGCACGACGCCGGATGGTCGCAGTTCGTGGACATGCTGGAGTACAAGGCGAAACGGTACGGGCGGACACTCATCAAGATCGGCCGGTGGTTCCCCTCTTCCAGGCTGTGCTCGGAGTGTGGTACCCGGCGAGACGACATACCGCTGGACGTGCGGGAGTGGACCTGCCCCTGCGGCGCCGTCCACGACCGCGACGTCAACGCCGCACGCAACATCCTGGCCGAAGGCCGACGAACCGTCGCCGCTGGACGGAAACCCGCCGCTGGGATGCGGCGGGGGGCGGAGACGTTAAACGCCTGTGGAGGTGACGTAAGGCCACCGCTCGCGGTGGCGGACGCCGATGAAGCAGGAAGCCTCAGAGGTGTCGCGTGAAGGCGCGGCACGGGCTGAAACCCCTGCCTTCAGGCCGGGGAGCACGTCAATTCGACGTCCTCGCCGCCAACGTGCTGGCGACCGCTCTGTCGCCGCGACTCGTGGCGGGGGGCAACCGCCTGCGGGACGTGTTCCTCGACCCCGCCGAGCAGGCCCTCTACCCGGACTGGGAGGACGCCGCGCAGGGCATGGTCGCCGGCTTCCGCGAGTCCGTCGGCACCGACACGGACGACCCCCGATTCATCGAACTCGTCGGCGAGCTCTCCCTCGCCAGCCCTCGCTTCAGCAGGCTCTGGGCCCGCCACGACGTGAACACGTGCGAAGGCACCCCCAAGCACATCGACCACCCCCAGGTCGGTGGCCTGTGGCTGAACCGGGAGAGGCTGGGCGTCAGCGGCGCGACAGGCCAGACGCTCGTCGTCCTCCACCCGGACCCCGGCACCGACAGTGCCGACAAGCTGGCGCTCCTCGCGTCCGTCATGCGGACATGACCCCGCCCGTGCTCAGCCGCTCTGCCGGGTGGCCCGGCCCGAGAGGTTCGAAAACCGGCAGGTGATCTTGAGTCGGCCATTGACACCGGATGAGAAAAGGACTGAGCCTCCCGGCGACGCCGGGAGGCTCAGTGTTCACACCCGTAGCGGCGGGCGGGGGGCGGGCAGGCCGGTCTCCTCCTCGCAGCGGGCGAGGACCTCCTCCAGCGGCGGCCCCATGTTGAACACCGCGGGCTCGGGCCTGGAGGCGCGCAGGGACTCACGGAGCCCGGCCGTCGCCTCCAGGTCCACCGTTCCCGCCTCGTCGCAGGACACTCCGTAGCGGCGGGCGCCGCCGGGGGTGACCAGACCGCGCCGCACCTCCAGCCCGACGAGGTCCGGATCGCGCTCCAGCGGGTCGCCCCACCCGCCGCCACCCCAGGTGACGAAGTGCAGCAGGTCTCCGGGGGCGACCGGGACGTCGTGCACCTTGCTGGGCAGCACCTCCACGGTCCCGTCGGCCCGCTCGATCCACTTGCGCCCCCGGGCGCCGGGGTCACCGCCGTTGACACCCCACGGGTAGGTGAGCCAGCGGTCGTCGTGGATGGCGATCGTGCCCGGCTCCAGGAACCGGTAGGCGACGTCCACACCGTTGCCGCCACGGTGCAGCCCCGCCCCGCCGGTGTCGGCGACGGTCTCCCAGCGCTCGACGCGCAGGGGATAGTAGGACTCCAGGAACTCGCACGGGATGTTGGTGAACGAGGGCCAGAGCGAGTGCCCGTCGGGGCCGTCGCCGATCGGGCGTCCGGGGATGCCGCCGAAGCCGATGGAGTAGAGCTGGAACCACTCTCCCGTACCGGTCTTGTGCCCTGAGTACATGAAGTGCGGAGAGGAGGAGAAGCCCGCGGCGTTCAGCAGTTCCGGCGTCTTCTGCCCGAGCAGCCCGCCGAACAGGTCGAAGATCCGGCCGATGCCGTGGTTGCGGGCGTTGAGCGCGGCCGGGTACTCGGGCCTCCAGAAGCTCCTCTCCGGGATGCGCACGTCCACCAGTGGGTAGAAGCCGTCGTTCCACAGGATCTGCGGGTCGGCCACGGTGATCAGGTAGATGCCGAAGAACATCCGGGCGAGGTTCTCGTTGATGTAGTAGTTGATCGGCCCCTGGGCCTGCGGGTCACTGCCGGAGAAGTCGAGCAGCACCTTCTCTCCGGTGCGGGTCAGCGACAACGTCAGCCGGTACGGCCCGTACCCCACCCCGTCGTCGCAGATGTAGTCGGAGAAGGTGAGGGTCTCCCCGTCCTCGAACAGCGTCGCCAGGAGGATTCTCATCGCGTCGTGGTTGCGCTGGAGCAGCGCCTCCAGCGCCGAGGTGTAGGTCTCGGCCCCGAAGCGCGCGCACAGCTCCTGGATCCGCCGCGACGCGGTGCGGCAGGCCGCGATCAGGCCGTTGAGGTCGGCGCGGTTCCAGTCGGGCTGGCGTACCTGGTTGAGGATGATGCGCAGCGCGTCCTCGTTGAGCACGCCCCGGGAGTAGAGCTTGAAGGGCGGGATGACCACGCCCTCCTCGAAGATGGTGCGCGCGTCGGTCGGCATGGAGCAGGCGGTCTTGCCACCGACGTCGGACATGTGGCCGAACATCGACGCCCAGCCGACGACCCGGCCCTCGACGTAGATCGGCATGACGACCAGCCAGTCGTTGGCGTGACTGATCGCGCCGTCACAGGAGTAGGGGTCGGAGGTGAGCAGCACGTCGCCCTCCTCGATGGTCCCGTCGAAGCCGTCGAGCAGCGCCGGGATGGACAGGCCGAACTGTCCGACGACCATGCGGCCCCGCGGGTCGCCGATCAGCGGGAACTCGTCGTGCTGCTCCCGGATGCCGGGAGAGAGCGCGGTGCGGAAGAGCACCTCGTCCATCTCGTGACGCGCGTTGCGCAGGGCGTTCTCGATGATGTCGAGGGTCACCGGGTCGACGTCCACCGCGGCGAGCGGCACGGTGGCGGTCTCGATGATCTGGGCCATCATGCCTCCAGGGGACGGATGAGCAGGCTGCCGCTCTCGTGGACCGTCGCGGCGTGACCGGGCAGCACGAGGGTGGTGGAGTCCATCTCGACGACGATCGCCGGGCCGCGCACCACGTTCCCGGCGAGCAGGGCGGAGCGGTCGTGGACGGCGGCCTCGGTCCAGCCGCCCTCGACCCAGATCTCCTGGGTTTCGGTGACGGCCGCCGAGGGGTCCTCCCCGCCCGGGGCCAGCGAGACGGCCTGGACGTTGGGACGCGGCCCGCTGACGGCCGCGCGGGCGCTGACCAGTTCGTGCTCGTTGTCCAGCAGGAACGAGAAGAGCCTTTCGTGCTCGGCGTCGAACGCCTTGCCGAGGGCGTCGAGCCCGGTGTCCGGGGTCAGCGGGATCGGGATCTCGAATCCCTGGCCGTGGTAGCGGACGTCGACGTGATAGGTCGCGCTCTGGTCCGCGCGGTCGACGCCCTCGGCCTCCAGCGTCCGCGCCGCGGTCTCGGCCAGCTCGGTCAGCAGCTCGCCCAGTTCGGTGTCGGTGAGCTGGGAGAAGCGCCGGATGTAGGTGCGGGCGGCCTCGTCGCGCAGGGACGTGGTGGCGTCGCCGTACGCGCAGAGCACGCCCGGCGAGGGCGGGATGACGACCGGCCAGGAGCCGGTGAGCCTGCCCAGCGCGTTGGCGTGCAGCGGGCCGGCGCCGCCGAAGGCGACCAGCGCGAAGTCACGGGGGTCGAAGCCCTGCTGCACGGAGACCAGGCGCAGCGCGCCGAACATGTTCTCGTTGACGATGTCGACGATGCCCTGGGCCGCGGCCTCGACCGACGGCAGGCCCATGGCCTCGGCGACCCCTGCCACCGCGGCGCGCGACCGCTCCCGGTCCAGGACGATCTCGCCACCGGCCAGCCGGGTGGGCAGGTAGCCGAGCACCACGTTGGCGTCGGTGACGGTGGGCTCCTCCCCTCCCCTGCCGTACGCGGCGGGGCCAGGGTCGGCACCGGCGGACTGCGGGCCGACGCGCAGCGCCCGGGTCAGCTCGGGGACGTGGGCGATGGAGCCGCCGCCCGCGCCGACGGTCCGCACGTCCACCGAGGCCGAGCGGACGGTCAGGTCACCGACCCTGGTCTCGCGGCCGACGCGCGGGCGCAGGCCCTGGACGAGGGCGACGTCGGTGGAGGTCCCGCCCATGTCGAAGGTGAGGAAGTCCGGGAAGCCGGCCTGCTCGGCGACCCAGGTCGCGCCGGCGACTCCGCCGGCCGGTCCGGACAGCAGCAGGTTGACCGGGCTGCCCGCGGCGGCGGAGGCGGAGGCCAGGCCGCCGTCGCTGCGCAGGATGTTCAGGGAGCCCGTCACACCGCCCTCGGCGATCCGGCCGGCGAGGTTGTCCAGGTACCTGGCGACCTGGGGCTGGACGTAGGCGTTGGCGACGGTGGTGATCGTCCGCTCGTACTCGCGCAGCTCGGGCAGGACCGCGGAGGAGATGGAGACCGGCACGCCCGGCAGTTCCTCCGCGGCGATCTCGGCGACCCGCCGCTCGTGGCCGTCGAAGGCGTAGGAGTTGATCAGGGAGACCGCGAGTGCCTCAACGCCGCGCAGGCGCCTGAGAGAGGCACGCAGCGCGTCCTCGTCAAGGGGCGTGACGACCGACCCGTCGGAGGCGACCCGCTCGACCGCCTCGACCGTGTCCTCCAGCGCGGCCAGCGGCTCGGGCTTGGGCCAGATGATCCAGCCGGCCAGACCTCCGGGGACGAACGAGCGGGCGATCTGCAGCACCTGCCGGAATCCGGCGGTGGTCACCAGGCCCACTCGCGCGCCCTTGCCCTCCAGGATGGCGTTGGTGGCGACGGTGGTCCCGTGCAGGACCTGGCCGATCTCCGAGAGGGGGATCCGCGCCTCGGCGCGGACCTTCTCGATACCGGCCAGGACGCCGACCGACTGGTCGTGGGGGGTGGAAGGGGTCTTGGCGCGGAAGGTGCGCCCGGTAGCGGGGTCGATGAGAAGGATGTCAGTGAACGTCCCTCCGACGTCCACCCCGAGCCGGTAGTGCATGCCGTGCTCCTTGGTCGGATGGTCCCCGCCGTGACGAGCCGTGTGATCTCCTCGCCGGTCGGACCGAGCGCCGAGCACGCTTCCCGGGGCGGTCGCAGAGTTCGGGGACCCCGTTCCACGCGGTCGGCTCGGCCTCAGGGGCGTACCGCCCTCCGAGAATCCGCCCGTACGGGTAGCCATCCGTAGATATGTGTACATTCCTCCGGTTGATCTGCCACCATGATGGAGATGCGATCACCCAATGACAAGAGATTGCACACAATTCATGGAAATCGACGTCGCCGGGGCGGCTCACGGAACCGGCCGGCGATCGGGTCCACAGGCGCCGGAGTCGGCCACGCCGAAGCGCCGGCGGCGACCGTGCCGCACCGCGTCGAGCCGTCCCGGAGCGTCGGGACGGGTCCTGTCTTACCGGGCGCCGGTCGCCACGGGTGAGCCGTGGCTCACGCCCCGGCGGGCCGGGCGAAGGAGCCGGGCAGGCGAACGCGCGCGAGGGTGCCGCCCCCCTCGGCGTTCTCCAGCTCCACCTCTCCCCCGGCGTCGCGCACCGCCTTGGCCACGATGGCCAGCCCCAGCCCCGACCCGGGCATGCTGCGGGCCGAGGACGACCGCCAGAACCTGTCGAACACGTACGGCAGCTCCCCCCGGGGAATGCCGGGGCCGTGGTCCCTGACCGTCAGCTCGCCGTCCCGGAGCCTCACCCGCACCGGCCCCTCCCGCCCGTGCGAGAACTTCACCGCGTTGTCCAGCAGGTTCACCACGGCCCGCTCCAGGGCTGCCTGATCACCTCGCAGGTACCAGGGGCGCAGCTCCACCTCGATCGGGGTATCGGGGGCACGCAGCCGGGCCCGGCGCACGGCCTCCTCGACGACCTCGTGGAAGGCGACCTCGACATGCGGCTCGTGCTCGTCCTCGGCACGCGAGAGCTGGAGCAGGTCCCCGACGAGCGTGGACATCTCCTCGAACTGGGCCTTGAGGTTGGTCAGCAGCCTGTGCTTGGGAGCGGGGTCGAGCGGCCGCCCGGTGTTCTCGCTGCGCAGCAGCAGGTCGATGTTGGCGCGCAGGCTGGTGAGCGGGGTGCGCAGCTCGTGTCCCGCGTCGGCGATCAGCCGCCGCTGGCGCTCGCGGGACCCGGCCAGCGCGGCGGTCATCGCGTTGAAGGAGACGCCGAGCCTGGCGATCTCGTCGGTGCCCTCGACCGGGATCCTGGTGTCGAGGTCCTCGGTCCTGGCGACGTACTCGACGGCCTCGGTCAGCCGGCCGACCGGGCGCAGCGCGGTGCGGGAGACCAGCAGCCCCGCCGAGGCCGCGCAGAACACGCCGAGCGCGGTGACCCCGGCCAGGATCCAGGCCAGGGCGGCGAGGGTGGCCTGGACCTCCTCCAGCGACCGGGACTCCATGATCGCGGTACCGGGCCCGACGTTCCTCGTCATCACCCGGACCTCCTCGCCGCCGTCGGTCACCCCGTCCCTGAACCTCCTCGTGCCGGGCGGGGCCTGGGTCAGGGCCAGGTCGGCGGGGGTGACCTTGACGGGGGCGGTGCCCACGACACACCTGCCGCCCCCGGTGTAGACCAGCTGGACCGACGGGACGCGGAACGGCGGCCTGTGCTCGCTGCTCTCCCTCGGCCCCGCCGGGCCCCCCGCGCAGTACGACTCGATCCACTCGACGCCCTGCGGTCCCTTCGGCACCTCCAGGGAGCGTTCCACCTGCCGCAGCAGTTCCGCCCTGACGACGAACCAGCACAGCACCGCGCAGACCGCGATCGCCAGCGCCACGGCCGCCGCCACCAGCAGGGTCAGCCGCGAGCGCAGCGAACGGCGACCGTTCACGCCGAGTTCCGCAGCACGTAGCCGACTCCCCGGACCGTGTGGATCAGCCGGGGACGCCCGCCGGTCTCGGTCTTGCGGCGCAGGTACATGACATAGACGTCGAGGGAGTTGGAGGAGGGCTCGAAGTCGAAGCCCCACACCTCGCTGAGGATCTGCTCGCGGGTGAGCACCTGGCGTGGATGGATCATGAGCAGCTCCAGCAGCAGGTACTCGGTACGGGTCAGCTCCAGCCGCTCGCCCGCCCGGGTGACCTCGCGGCTGGCGGTGTCCATCCGCAGGTCGCCGAAGGCCAGGCGGGCGTCGTCCGCGGCCGCGGGCGCGCTCAGCGCGCCGCGCCGCAGCAGCGCCCTGACGCGCGCCAGCAGCTCGTCCAGCTCGAACGGCTTGACCAGGTAGTCGTCGGCCCCCGCGTCCAGGCCCGACACCCGGTCGCCCACGGCGTCGCGGGCGGTGAGCATGAGCACCGGCAGGTGGTTGCCCGCCGCCCTGAGCCTGCGGCAGGCGGTCAGCCCGTCCAGCCGGGGCATCATCACATCCAGCAGGACCAGCTCGTACGACTCCCGCTCCAGCGTCTCCAGCGCCTGCTGGCCGTCCGAGGCCACGCCGACCCGGTAGCCCTCGAACTCCAGGCTGCTCTGCAACGCCTCCCTGAGCGCGGGCTCGTCGTCCACGACCAGCACCCGCGCCGCCTCACCGTCACCCATGGCCCTCACGTTAGACGCTCATCATGAGAACCCGATGAACACCTCAGGCCGTCTTCGCCCAGGCCGGACGGGCTCAGCCGAGCAGCGCCATGGCGGCGTTGTGGCCGGGGATGCCGCTGACGCCACCGCCGCGCCGGGCACCCGCGCCGCAGAGCAGGACGCGCTCGAGGTCGGTCTCCACGCCCCAGCGCCCCGGCTCCCCGTACGGCCAGGACAGGTCGCGGTGGAAGATGTGGCCGCCCGGCAGTCCCGCCTCGGTCTCCAGGTCGACCGGGGTCTTGGCCTCCAGGCAGAGGCCGCCGTCCGGGGCGCGCAGCAGGCAGTCCTCGACGGGTTCCGCGAGCACCCGGTTCATCGAGGCGAGCGTGGCGCGCAGCGCGGCCTCGCGGGCCCCTGCCGGGTCGTCGCGGAACAGCCTGGCCGGCATGTGCAGGCCGAACAGCGTCATCGTGTGGGCTCCGGCCTCCCGCAACCCCTGACCGAGAATGGAGGGGTCGGTCAGCGAGTGACAGTAGACCTCGGCCGGGGGCAGCGTGGGGATCCGCCCGGCCGACGCCTCCGCGAACGCGCGGGCGAGCTGGTCGCGGCCCTCGTTGATGTGGAACGTGCCGCTGAACGCGGCCTCGGGGTCCACCGCGGGGTCCTTCAGCCGCGGCAGCCGGGACAGCACCATGTTGACCTTGAGCTGGGCCCCCTCGGGGGCGGGTTCGGTGCCGCCGAGGAGCCGGGCGAGCACGGCGGGCGGCACGTTGGCCAGCACCCGCTCGCCCACCACCGCGTGTTCCCCGCCCGCGTCGCGGAAGGCGACCTCGCCCGAGGCGTCGACCGCGAGGACCTCGGCACCGGTCAGGATCTCCGCCCCCGCGGCGCGGGCGGCGTCGGCGAGCGCGCCGGAGACCGCGCCCATGCCGCCGACGGGGACGTTCCAGTCGCCGGTCCCGTCGCCGATCACGTGGTAGAGCAGGCACCGGTTGGCCAGCAGGCCCGGATCCGAGGGGTCGGCGAAGGTACCGATGAGGGCGTCGGTGAGGACCACCCCGCGTACGGTGTCGTCGGCGAACCGCTCGTCCACCACCTCACCGATCGGCCGCTCGAACAGGTCGCGCCACGCCTCGTCGCCGACGAGGCGCCGCATCGCCGCGCGGTCGGCGAGAGGCTCCAGCAGTGTCGGCGCGACCCTGGCGGCCACGTCGGCGGTCATCCCGTAGAAGCGCCGCCACGCGTCCAGCTCGTCGGTGCCCCCGGTGATCCGGGCGAAGGAGGCGGCGGTCCGCGCGGCGTCGCCGTTGTCCACCAGCAGCCCGCTCTCCCCCACCGGCGTGTACGAGGCGTACCGGCGCCGGCGCAGCGTGACCCTGAGCCCCAGGTCGGCCACGACCTTGGAGGGCAGCAGGCTGACCAGGTACGAGTAGCGCGAGAGCCGCGCGTCGACCCCGGGGAACGCCCGCGCCGACACGGCGAGACCACCGACGTGGTCGAGGCGCTCCAGGACGAGGACGCGCCGGCCCGCGCGGGCGAGGTAGGCGGCGGCGACCAGGCCGTTGTGGCCGCCTCCGACGATCACTGCTTCATAGCGAGAGCGGAGCACGATACTTCCCCTTGACGTCCTCCCACGGCTTGAGGGCCGGGGATTCCAGCACCCGACCTGCCGGCCGGATCTGCCGGTCCGCGGTTCACCGGCCCGGACGTCCCGAAGCCTCCCCGCGCGGACACGGCACGCCCTGCGGCGTTCGGAGAAACATGCCCCGCTTGGTCGTCGCGGAACACCCCGACCCTACCGAGCCGCACCCGCGCCCGCACAACGAGCCGAAGCAGGAAGGGGCGTCCGCCCCAGACGTCAGTGAGCGGACGGCGGGGCCGGGGGCTCCGGCCGCCCGGCGGCGGAGAGGGTGATTCTCAGCAGGGTGGCGGCCGGGCCGCTGGGGGTGCGACCGCGGCGCCAGACCGCCCGCAGGCGGCGCGCGAGGTCGATGTCCCTGGTGGGCACCTCGATCAGGCGGCCGGTGGCCAGCTCGGCCTCCACGGCGTAGCCGCTGAGCACGGCGGGGGCCGCGCCCTCGCGGGCGGCCCCCTTGACCGCCGCGTTGGAACCGAGCTCCAGCCTCGGGGAGGCGACGGTGTAGCCGGTCAGCGCGACGTCCAGCGTCTCGCGGGTGCCCGATCCCCGCTCCCGCACGACCAGTGGGGTGGCGGCCAGCTCGGCGGCGCGCAGCGGGGTACGGCGGCGCGCCCACGGATGGCCCGGCGCGACCACCACCACGAGCCGGTCCGTGGCCACCACCCGCGACGCCAGCCCTGGCGGCACCGAGGGGCCCTCCACGAAGCCGAGCTCGATCTCACCGCCGATCAGCTTCGCCACCTCCGCCGAGTTCTGCACGTCCAGGCCGACCTGTACCTGGGGCTCACGGTTCTGGAGCTCTCCCAGCCAGCGCGGCAGCAGATACTCGGCCACGGTCATGCTGGCGGCGATGTGCAGGTGGGCGGCCCGGCCGTGCCGTACCGCCTCCACTCCCCTCATGAGCTCCTCGGCCGCCGCCAGCACCTGCGCGGCCCAGGCGGAGACCATCGCGCCCTGCGGGGTGAGAACGGAGCCGCGCGGGGTGCGTTCCAGCAGTTCCAGCCCGAGACGTCGTTCCAGCAGCGAGATGCGCTTGCTCACCGACGGCTGCGCGACGCCCGCCGCCCTGGCCGCCTGGCCGAGGCTGCCCAGGCGCTCCACATCGACGAGCAGGCGCAGGGATTCGATGTCGGGCAGCTCACTCATAGCCCCAGGCTATGACCTACCAGCAAGACGACGGGTACCGGCCCCGCCGGGCCGCGCCGACACTCGGACAATGCCCTCCTCCCCGCCCGCCCGTTCACCGGGGCCTACCCGGCACTCCCCTCCGGGGTCCGCAGAGACGGGGCTCGGGACGCTCGCGCCGGGGCTCGGGGCGGTGGCCGTCGCGGTGGTGCTGGCCACGGCCGCCACCCGGATCGTTCCCGAGGTGAGCGCCGCCGTGATCGCGGTGGCACTCGGGGTCGCGCTCACCAACCTCGGCGGCCTGCACCGTTCGCTGGCCCCCGGGCTGAGGTTCGTCTCCCGCCGGGTGCTCCGCCTGGCGATCGTGCTGCTCGGGCTGCAGATCGCGCTACCGGAGCTGCTGGCGCTCGGCTGGCCGGTGCTGGCGGTGGTCGCGACGGCGACCGGTGTCACGTTCGCGGCGACGCGGTGGATCGGGGGCCGGGTCGGGGTGAGCCCGCGCAGGTCCCTGCTGATCGCGACCGGCGTGTCCGTCTGCGGGGCGGCGGCGGTGGCCGCCATGCACGCGGTCGCCGGAAGCGATGACGACGACGTGGCGTCCGCGGTCGGCGTGGTCGTCCTGTACGGCAGCGCCTCGATCGTCGCGCTGCCGCTGCTCGCGGGATCCCTGGGCCTGACACCGCACCAGCTGGGCATCTGGGCCGGCGCCTCGGTCCACGAGGTCGCGCAGGTCGCCGCCATCGGCGCGGCGGCCGGCGCGGGGGTCCTGGTGAGCGCGGTGGCCGTCAAGCTGGTCCGGGTCGTCCTGCTGGCCCCGATCGTCGGCCTCACCTCCGCCGCTCTGCGCCCCGCCTCGACGGAGCCTCCGGAGAGCGGGCGGGCGGCGGGCCGGCCGCCGGTGGTACCGCTGTTCGTCGCCGGGTTCGTCGTGGCCGTGGCGGCGCGCAGCCTGGGCCTGGTGCCATCCGAGGTCACCCGGGTCATCCCCGGTCTGACGGCGACGCTGCTCGCGGCGGCGCTCTTCGCCCTGGGCACCGGTGTCGATCTCCGAAAGCTCGTGCGGGGCGGGCGGTCACTGCTCCTGGGCGGGATCGCCACGGCCATCATCGGCGGGATCTCACTGATCGGAGTCCTACTCATTAGCTGATCTTTAAGTGGACGTCTCCCGGCAACCGCCGTAACGTGCTCTTTTTGGGGAAGACGGTGTCGTTTACACCGTTCCAAAAGCAAGCAATGATTACGACCTCGGACAAGGAGACAGAACCAGCTCATGCGTACCACCCGACAGTCCCTCACCGGCGGCCTGCTGCGCCCCTCGACCGAGGTGGCCGAGGCGCTGGAACAGGGCGCCCCGATCGTGGCCCTGGAGTCCACGATCATCTCGCACGGCCTGCCCCAGCCCCGCAACCTCGAGGTCGCGGTGGAGCTGGAGCAGCTCGTCCGCGAGGCCGGGGCGGTGCCGGCGACGATCGCGGTACTGGACGGCGTGGCGCGCATCGGTCTCGACAAGAGCCAGCTGGAGCGCATCGCCGGCGAGCCCGGGCTCCGCAAGCTGGGCTTCCGCGACCTGCCCGCCGCCGCCGCACTCGGGGCGAGCGGTGCGACCACGGTCTCCGCCACCTCGTTCCTGGCCGCCAGGGCGGGCATCCGGATCTTCGCCACCGGCGGTCTCGGCGGGGTGCACCGCGGGTGGACCGACAGTCAGGACGAGTCGGCCGACCTCGACATGCTGAGCCGGACCCGCATCACCGTGGTCTGCGCGGGCGTGAAGTCGATCCTGGACGTCGAAGCCACCCTGCAGCGGCTGGAGACCCGCGGCGTCACGATCTCGGGGTTCCGTACCGACGAGTTCCCCGGCTTCTACCTGCACACCTCGGGCGAGCCGATCGACTGGCGGATCGAGACCCCGGCCGAGGCCGCGGACATCATGCGGGCCCAGGACGCGCTGGGCGGCCCGGAGAGCGCGCTGATCGTCGCCAACCCGGTGCCACTGTCGGAGCAGCTCGACCCCGAACTGCACGACCGGGTGCTCGCCGAGGCTCTCGCGGCGGCCGAGGAACAGAAGGTCACCGGCCAGGCCATCACCCCGTTCCTCCTGGGCTACCTGGTACGCGGCACCGCCGGCGCCTCGCTCGAGGCGAACCTGGCCGCGGTGCGGGGCAACGTCCGCCTCGCCGGGCAGATCGCGGCCTCCTGGAGCCGGGGAAACTGAGGAAACCATGACCGGAACGGGTCTACTGGTCATCGGCGACGTGGTGACCGACGTCGTCGCGCTGCACGGCGGGCCGGCCAGGAGCGCTCTGGCCGTCGGCACGGACACCGCCGCCGACATCGTGCTGCGGCCCGGCGGCTCGGGGGCCAACACGGCCTCCTGGGCCGCCCGGCTGGGCACCGACACCCGCATCCTGACCCGGGTCGGCTTCGACACCGCCGACTGGCACGCCGCCGAACTGCGGCGCTTCGGGGTACGGCCGCACCTGCGGGTCGACCCCGACCGGCCGACGGCCGTGGTGATCGCCATGGTCGACGTGACCGGGGAGCGTTCCATGCTCACCAACCGGGGCGCGGGCGGGCACATCGGCACGGGCGACTGGGACGAGAGCCTGCTGGAGGGGGTGGGCCACCTCCACCTGTCCGGATACACGCTGTTCGCCGAGCCGGGGCTCCAGCTTTCCCGGCTGGCCATGGCCGAGGCGTCCCGGCGCGGCGTCTCGATCAGCGTGGACCCCGCCTCGACCGGATTCCTGCGCTCGTTCGGCGTCGAGCGGTTCATCCAGGAGACCCTGACCGCCCAGCTGATCATCCCCAATCTGGACGAGGCTCTGCTGCTCACCCGCGAGACCTCGGCCGAGGGCGCGGCGGAGACTCTGAGCCTGCGCTACGGCGCGGCGGCGGTGAAACTCGGCTCCCGCGGCGCGCTGATGGCCAGGAACGGAAAGTTGGCCGCCCGGGTTCCCGCACTCACCACCGAGGTGATTGACTCCATTGGGGCGGGGGACGCGTTCGCCGCGGGGTTGCTTACCGCCCTGCTGGGCGGGGCCGACGACGAGGCCGCGCTGGACGCCGGACGCCGTGCCGGAGCGGAGGCCGTGACGGTACTGGGGGGCCGTCCGCGTATCCTTCCGTCGGAGTTGGGTACGAACGAGCTTTACCCTCTTAACACCAATTGATAGCTTGCGGCGTAAGCTGCACCATTAGCCACACGCGTCACTTTGGGGAGGTTGCGGTCCGCCGATGGATGCCGAGTCATCGATCTGCCTGAGTGATCTGGTCCCAGCCCTGCGCTGGAGCCGTCCCCAGCAAGTCGCCGAAGCCCTGGCCGACCCCCGGCTGCCCGCCGGCTGGTGGTCCTCGGTCACCCTGCCCAAGGCTCTCGGTTCCGCCGGGCTCGACTGGGTCTGCGACAGGCTGGCCCGGCTCTCGCTGTCGCGCTGGGACCACCTTCCGCTGAGCGACGTGCTGCCCGCCCTGCACGTGCACACGGTCGACCCCACCCTGCCAGGCTGGCCGGAGCCCGCGCGCCTGGCCATCACCGGGCTGGGCGGCTGGAGCCGCCTGCGCCGCCTGACCGCGGGAGACCTGAGCGGGCCCGCGCTGCCCGCCTCTCCCGAGGTCCTGGTCACCGCCATATTCCGCGAAGTGCTCAGCCGCATCCCGGGGCTCGCCGAGCATGCCGTGCCGGCCGCCCAGGCTCAGCCCCAGGTGCCGGAACAGACCCCCGCACAGATGCCCGCGCAGATGCCCGCGCCATCGATCCCGGTCCAGCCGCCCGCGCCGCAGGAGCAGCACCGGTCGCCGGCCCCGGAGCCGGTCGCCCCCGCCGCCGAACCCCCGGTACGCCTCAGCGACTATCCGCTGGTGCGCCTGGTGGACAACATGTTCCGCGACTGGAGCCCGCTGGAGCGCGCGGTCGCCGTGGAACGGCTCTTCGCGGTCGACCCGATCAGCCTGCGCGCGCTCGCGCACAAGCTGAACGCCGACCGCGACGCGCTCTCCGCGGCCCAGCGCACCGCCGAGGAGCGCATCCTGCTCTGGCTACGCTCCTCGGAGTCCGCACCGCTGACCGGGCACATGTTCGGGCTGACCGAGTGGCTGGGCGCCGCCGCCACCAAGGACCAGCTCATCGGCGCGGACCCCGCGCACCCGATCGAGGTCCCCACCCTCCAGACCCCGCTCTGGCGGGTGCTGGTCACGCTCATGCCCGATCGGCGGCTCCAGGACGACTGGCTCGTCGTGGGCGATCTGGGCGGCCTGCGCGACAGGACCCGCCAGCTCCTGGCGAACAAGCCGATCGACACCGACGCGGTCGCGCTCATGGAGCACCAGCTCGGCATCCGGGCCCACTCGGCCCAGGCCTGGCTGGACGCCCTCGCCGCGAGCGGGCAGGAGACACCTGCCCAGGAGGCCGACGCCGAGGCGACCAGGCAGTTGCCTCGCCGCACTCCGGGGGCCAACGGCCACCACCACCGCGGCGGCCAGCCGATACCCCAGGTGAACACCGGCAGCATCGATCCCCGCGCCGCTCTGGCCACCCTGTCGGCCCTGTCCGGCGGCAACACCCGGCCACACCTGATCACCAGCCAGCGGGCTCCGCTGCACCCGCCCGCCAGCCCGTCGGCCGACCCGAGCCGCTGGCAGCGCATCGAGGTGACCAGCGACCACCTGCGGGGCGGTCCGGTGGCCGTGCCCGAGGGGTACGCCACCCGGCTGGGCATGCGTCCGGGCACGCTGCTCTCGGTCACCGGCCCCGGTGACAACGCGGTGGTCCTGGTCTGGCGGGACCACCCTGTCTTCGACTCCCTGCAGCCCGTCCTGATGCGCCTGAACGCCCGGCCGGGTGACCAGGTCTACGTCACCGTGGACGGCTACCGCCTGGACGCCCAGCTGCCCGCCTGAACCTCCGGCTTCCTCGGGGCGATTTCCGCCCTCGAGAACCGGCCGTCCGCGGTGACCGAAACCGGCATAGGCGGCCCCCATTCCCGGGGGCCGCTCGCCGGTCGCGTCGATTCGGCCGCCGAGCGCCGTCGACGACCTGTAATTTCCACCAAGGATTCCGAAACGTCCCTTTTCTCGGCATGGGAATGACCAACCTTTCCCGGCTGCTCTTTTTCGGCGCTATGCTTTTGGGACTCAAGTGACTTAGCGACACCGCTGGGGCCCGTTTCACCGAAACGGGCTCTCGTTGTTGTTGAATCCTGCGACCTTTCGTAAGGAAACGCCATCTGGTGGGAGTCGGGATAGCTCTATCCTCCGTCGCCTTGTGAAGTGTCCCCAGGGACGCGGACGGGGACGGCGGGCGGCTAAGTCGTGATATGGCCAGGGATTAGAGAGCGACTTCGAACTAGCCGATGAGAAAATTCGCCCGTGTCTGGCTGGGACTGACGTTCTCCACCGTGGGATCACGAGCCGTGAGCGTCGCCTATCCCCTCCTGGCACTGGCCTTGACCGGATCTCCGGTGCAGGCGGGCTGGACCAGCTTCGCCCTGACGTTTCCGGTCCTGATCTTCTACATTCCGGCGGGCGTCCTGGCCGACCGGGTGAACCCGCGCTCGCTCATGCTCCTCACCGAGACCCTGCGGGGGCTGGCCGTCTTCAGCGTGTTCCTCGCCCTCGCCCTCGACTGGCCGTCGCTCCCGCACCTACTGGTGGCGGCCTTCCTGGAGGGCACGCTGTGGGTCGTCTACTCGCTGGCGGAGACGGCCTTGATCTCGTCCCTCGTCCCGAGGGAGCAGGTCTCCGTCGCGATGGCCAGGAGCGAGACGATCTCGCACGTCGCGGTGCTGGCGGGCAGGCCACTGGGCGGGTGGCTTTTCGGGATCATGCAGATGGCGTCCTTCGCGGTGAACTCCGCGCTGTTCTTCCTGGCGCTGCTGTCCCCGCTGAGCGTGACGGGCGGCGGGAGAGGGCGCCGGCCTCGGTCGCACGCGATCCGCGAGATCGCCGGCGGGCTCGTCGACGGGCTCAGAAGCCTGGCGGGGCGGCACCTGCTGCGGGAGATCGCCGACGGCTTCAGCGAACTGGCGAGGCACCCGTTCCTGCGCAAGGCCATGGCCCTGACCATGGTCACCAATCTGATGATCAACGCGCTCATCATGATCTTCATTGCCGGGTCGGCGAACCTGCCCTCCTACGAGGTCGGCCTGGTGCTGGCCGCCGGGGGGATGGGCGGGGTGGCGGGATCGAGCCTGGCTCCCTACCTCAAGCTCAAGCCGAGAAACTCCACGCTCTTCGCCCAGTTGTGGATCTGGGTGCTGGCGCTCCTCATCGCGGCGTACGGTGCCGGGCCGATCTTCTTCGGGCTCGCGATACTGCTGACCGGGTGCACCGGGGCGCTCAGCAACGTGGCCATCAGGACCTTCGAGGTCGACACCGTCGACAAGAGCAGGCTCGGGCGTGTGATGAGCGTGCACCGGCTCGTCACGTACAGCGCCGTGTGCGTCGCGGCCCCCCTCGGCGGGACCCTGGTCGCCGTGGCGGGCGTCCGGATGGCGGCCGTCATCCTGGCCGGCCTGATGTTCTGCGTCGCCCTGGTGGTGACGCTCGCGGCACTGCTGAACCTCTGCGCGCGACTCGGCATCGCCGGGACGGCCAGGGAGGTCCGGGCGACCGGGGCCCACGCGGCCACGCGGGTGCTCACGACCTGGCGACCAACCGAGCCGCTTCGGCCGCGAGATGGGCAGGGAGGGTGGGCGCCCGCGCCGTCCCCGCCCTCCGGGCCAGATCGGCCGCCGCCGAGGCGTCGCCGGCCAGAGCCTCGATCCGGGCGGCATACAGCAGCACCGGACCGTGATCTCCCACCTCGGCCAGCACAGCCCTGATCTCCCGCCTCGCCTCGGGGAGGCGCCCCAGCAAAGCCAGCGCGAGGGCGTGGGCGGCCCGGGTGGAGGGCCACTGCAGCGGCCTGACCCGGTCGAGGTCGCGCAACGCCGCTTCCGCCCGGCCGAGCCCGGCGAGGATCTCGCCCCGTGCCCGCAACGCCTCGGTGAGGTTTCCCTCCCTTCCCAGAACGTCGTTGAGAACGTCACGCGCCGCATCGGGATGGCCGTCGTACCAGAGCGCCCAGGCGAGCTCGGTCTGGATGCTCATGTCGTTGGGGACGCGGCGTATCGCCGAGTACAGCTCCCGCACCGCGACCGAGGGGCGCCCCTGGACCAGCCGCAGCCGGCCGATCCCGGCGAGCAGGCCGCCGACGGCCGACGTCGCCCCCAGCGTCTCGAAGAGGACCGCGGCGGTGCGGTAGTGCGACACGGCCTTCTCGAAGTCCTCCCGCCGATGCGCCACGTTGCCGAGAAAGGACTCGATCTCCGCGCGGATCCTGGTGTTGTCGCCACACCGCTCCAGAGCCTCCTCGGCCTGTTTGGCGGCCAGCGCGAACTCCCCGTCGCGGAACGAGAGCTCGGCGGCCCGCAGGTAGTCGTCGGGAAGGGCCCGGCTCTCGGCCTGCACGACGAGGCGGTCGTTCTGCAGGATCGGCTGGATGAGACGCTCGTGCGACAGCTCGCACCAGCGCGTGCCCGCCTTGATGTCCTCACGCAGGATGTGGCGGTCCACCAGCGCCCTGACCACCGCGTTCGGCATGCCGGCGGTGACGGTCTCCCCCTGGTAGACGACCTCGCGGGTGCCGAGTTCGGTGATGAAGCAGCGGCGCAGCCAGCTCCTGAGCTCGGCGACGTCGTCACCGAAGTGGTCGTGGGCCACCTCGGCGATCATCCGCTCGGAGAAGCCGGTGAGGGAGCGATCGGCGTTGGCGAACCTGCGGACGTGCTCCAAGGAGATGACCCGCACGTCCTCGGGCAGGGAATGCCACATGGCCGAGCACACGACCTGCAACTGGACGGGCTCGACCACCTTGGCGTCGGCGACGACCTCCTCGCCCAGTGCCCTGCCGACCCTGATCATGCGGAGATCGTCGACCAGGCCGCGCGCCGCGCCCGGGGCGAACGAGCGTCCCGTTCCCTCCAGCGGGCCCTCGGTCGCCCGGACCGCGGCGGCCGTGTCAAGGGCGGTCAGCGAGAAGCGGCTCCTGGCCATGCCCGCCAGCTTCGGCTCGTGGGGAAGGATCGCGGCGAGGTAGTCCTCGCGGATCGAGATGAGGAGGCGCAGGTTCGGGTCGTCGTCCAGCGCCTCGACGAGCTGGCCGATGAACCATTCCCGGTACGGCTGGCGGTGGGCGAAGTCCCCGAAGAGCTCCTCGGCCTGGTCGATCGCGGCCAGGGTGAGGACCGGGTCGCCGTAGGGATCCTGGCGCGGCGGGCGCCGGCTGAGGAACTCACGGATCGTCAGCCCCGCCAGCCGGGTGGGCGTCTCGGTGGGAGACCACGACGACAGCAGCGCGAACACGTGCGGGTTGTGCCGGGAGAGCGCGGCCGAGGGGAAGGGCGAGCCGTGCGACACCCTGCCTATCGGCAGTACGTCGGTCCTGCCGATGTCCAGCAGCGGGAGCACGCCCGCCTGGATCAGCGAGGTCTTGCCCACGCCCGACGGCCCGTACAGCACGGTCAGGCGCCCGGCCTGCCACAGGTCGGAGACCTCGTACGCCTCCCTGTCGCGACCGAAGAACTTGGCTCGGTCCTCGCGGCGGAAGGCCCGCAGGCCGACGTACGGCTGGCCGGCCTCGTCCGGCCGGACAAGGTCGGAGGTCACGTCAGAGGTCACGGCACCGGTCCCATCCGCCGGCGCAGCTCACGGCAGAACTCCTCCGCCGTCCCCCAGAAGATGGAGATCCGCCAGTCTTCGTAGTATCTGGCCAGCTGGCGCTGGACTTCCAGCACGTCCGCCTTCGTGCTGGCGAGCGAGGGGGCGAGCTGGACGCTCACGTGCCTGCGGCGGTTGATTCCGGGAACGGCTTTCAACAACCCATGGAAAAGCACGCGAAACGTCCAGTCCTGCAGGCTGTATCCGATGAACAGCAGGGGCCTCCTGGTCAGCGCCGCGAGAATGGAGGTGGGCAGCATCCGCTGGCCGCCCGCGACACCGTCCACCGCGAGGTTGGTGAGAAACTCCAGATAGTCGTCCTCCGCCAGCACTATCGACGCCGGATCCTGCAGGCTGCCGTGCAGGTGGTAGATGAGCGGAGCCTCGGGCCTGGGATTCCAGCCCGCCTCGCTGCTGAACAGATCCTCGGCGTAGGCCAGCCCTTTGTTCCATGGACATACAGCCACATTCGGTCTTTTTCCCACGGCTTCGAGCGAGCGCAGGATGAAGTCGTCGTAGTTCGTCGTCAGATATACCGGAAGCGGGAAACTCGCGAGCAGACCGTGCGGTTCCAGGGGGTCGAGGAAGTCGGGCGCCCCCCCGGCGTCGAGCTCGTCGCAGATCCGTCTCTTCACATATACCGAATCCCCATATCGCATCACCGCGAACTGCGTCACCCGCGGGAGATCATGGTCGTCGTCGAACGGATAGTCCCATCGGCGTGCCATGTCGCGGCTCAGCGCCGTCCCGGTCGGCAGAGTGCCCACGCACGCCCCGGACCCCAGGAACGGCGTGCAGTCCCCGCTGTTCAACTGGTCGAGCAGGCGTTCCCACTCGGCCTCCCCCATGTCATGCACGCAGGGCACCACCTCACGGGCAAGAGGTCCAATCGGATCATGGACTCGATGCCGTACGACTCTATTGGCATGGTCAATCCCTCCGGCGAGGGAAGGCACCTCTTGTCCCGCCGACGTTTGTCCCGACGGCACGCCCGGAGCAGGCGAACGATTCACGATCACCTTTCTGCCGCGACCCGCGCGGAACGGCAGGGTGACCGTTCAGATCGAGCTGGTGAATCCGGCCGTCGGCTCCGCCGTCTCCAGAAACAACGGCTCCAGCGCCCTCCGCAGGGAGTGGTCCTCGATCTCACCGAGCATCTCCAGGGAGAGGCCGCCGAGGTCGACGAAAATGTTTGATCTTGAGCCGTCAGCGCGCATGCGTGCTCCCCTTACATCGCTCCGGATCCGGCCTCGACCACCACCCGGGTTTTGGGACGTCCTAAAAAAATGCGAAACGACGTCCCTTTCGAAAGTCTCCAGGCCGCTTTCTTCTTACTATGCGATTCTGTAATACCCCACTCGCCGAATCAACCTTTAGGATGACCGTACGATCCCTTTGGCTAAAAAACGGAGGCCCGAGGTGGTGGAGCTTTCACACGCGGCGAACACGGTGCCGGAACGGCAGCCCGAGGTCTGGGAGAAGGTGCCGCCCCGCAACAGGAACTTCACCGGGCGAGACGACCTGCTCGTCAGGCTCCGCCAGGGCATCAGCACCGTCACCGCCGTCGTGCCCCAGCCCCAGGCACTGCAGGGGTGGGGCGGTGTCGGCAAGACACACCTGGCCATCGAGTACGCCCACCGCTACCGGTCGCACTACGACCTCGTCTGGTGGATCCCCGCCGACCAGCGCGTGCTGGTGCCGTCCGCGCTGGCCGCGATGGCCCCCCACCTGGGGCTGCCGCCCGCCTCCGCCACCGGTGTCGAGGAGGCCGCCGAGGCCGTGCGCAGGACGCTGCAGAACGGCAACCCCTACCGCCGCTGGCTGCTGATCTTCGACAACGCCGAGGATCCGGGACAGGTCGAGGAGTTCATCCCGCGCGGGCCGGGTCACGTCCTGATCACCTCGCGCAACCCCAAGTGGGAGGACCACTTCGAGACCCTCCAGGTCGACGTCTTCACCCGCGAGGAAAGCGTGGCGTTCCTGAAGAAACGCCTGCGCCGGGAGGTTCCCGACGACGACGCCTCGCGGCTGGCCGAGCAGCTCGGCGACCTCCCGCTGGCTCTGGAGCAGGCCGGCGCGCTGCAGTACGAGACCGGCATGTCCGTCGACGAGTACCTGGAGCAGCTCGGCGAGCAGGCGAGCAGGCTGCTGGGCGTCAACAGGGCACCGGGGTATCCGCTGTCGATGACCGCGGCCTGGAAGGTGTCGGTGTCGCTCCTGCAGGACCGTCTTCCCGAGGCCATCACGCTCCTGCGATGCTGTGCCTTCTTCGGCCCCGAGCCCATTCCGCGCGACGTCTTCCGCAGGGGCAACAAGGCCGTCGTCCCCCGGCTCAGCAAGATCCTTTCTGATCCGATCCTGCTCGCCACGGCGCTGAGCGAGCTGAGACGCTTCGCCCTGGCCAGGATCGAGCCCACCACCCGCACGATCCAGGTTCACCGGCTGATCCAGGCGCTACTCCGTGACGACCTGCCCGAAGAGGATCAGACGGACATCCGGCACGAGGTGCATGTGCTGCTGGCCGGCAGCGCCCCGAACGACCCCGACGAGACCGACAGGTGGCGCAGCTTCGAGGAGCTGGTCGCGCACGTCACCCCCTCCGGTCTGGAGGAGTGCACGGACCCCGCGGCCAGGCAGTTCGCCCTTAACGTGGTCCGCTACCTGTACATGTCGGGCAACTACCAGTCGGCCCACTCCTTCCTCACCAGCTTCATCAGGAGATGGAGCGAGGTCAGCGGGCCCAAACACCTGGACGTGCTCGTCGCGCACCGGCACCTGGGCAATGTCCTGCGGGCGCTCGGCCAGTACGCCGCGGCCTACGAGGTCGACCACCAGACCCTCGACGACATGCGCGCCATCCTCGGCCCCGACCACCGCGAGACGCTCCTGACGACCAACGGGTACGGGGCCTCCCTGCGGGCCCGCGGCGACTTCGCCGCCGCCCGCAAGCTGGACGGCGAGTCCCGGGACGCCCACATCGCCAACCGGGGTCCCAGCGACCCCGCCACGTTGCGCGTGCTCAACAGCCTGGCCCTCGACTACGCGCTGACCAGTGACTACCAGGCGGCACGACGGTTGCACCAGGAGACATACCTGGAGATGAGCGACGCGATGGGGGGCATCGGCAAGAGCACCCTGCTGCTGTCCTGGAACGGCCTGGCCAGGGCGGTACGGCTCTGCGGCGACTACACCGAGGCCTGCGACCTGGGCGAGGAGGCCTACGCCTACGGTGTCCAGGAGCTGACGCTCGACCATCACTTCACCCTGCTGACGGCCAAGGACCTGTCGATCGCAAAGCGCCGGGCCGGAGAGATCTCCGAGGCGCTGGACCTCGCGCGTGACACGCACACCCGGCTCCAGCGGCTCTTCGGAGACGAGCACGCCGACACGATGGCGGCCGCGATCAACCTGTCCAACTCCCTGCGGGTGACCGGCGAGCTTGAGGAGTCGTTCGCGATAGCGAACAGGACGGTCGCGCTGTATCCCCGGGTGTTCGGCGAGGAGCACCCCTACGGCTTCGCCTGCGGCGGCAACCTGGCGATCCTGCACCGCCTGCGAGGCGAGGTCGAGACGGCCCGCCGGCTGAACGAGCAGGCGGTGCGCGGCCTGATCGCCAAGGTCGGCAGGGAGCACCACTATCCGCTGACGTGCGCCATCAGCCTCCAGACGGACCTGGCGATCCTGGGAGAGTTCACCCAGGCGTGCGAGCTCGGCAGGGAGACGCTGAACAGGCTGCAGAAGCTCTTCGGCGAGAACCACTTCCTGAGCCTGGCCTGCGCCGGCAACCTCGTCCTCGATCTGAGAGCCGCCGGCGCGGAGAAGGAGGCCGAGCTGCTGTACCACGACACGATGCGGCACTATGAGCGCCCCCTGGAGGCCGGCCACCCCGACGCCATCCTCGCGAGTGAGGGCCGACGCATCGACTGCGACTTCGACCCCCCGCCGATCTGACCACGCCGAGGTCAGGTGTTGCGCCTCCGCCAGGCGTCGAGGTGCCGCTCCGCCTCGCGGAGGGCCTGTGCCTCCGCGAGGTCGTCCACCGGTTCGGCGGCGCACTCTTCGAGGGTTCTCCTCATGCAGGCCACGAACTCCTCTCCGCGCTCGTTCAGGCTCCCGCTGGCCAGCAGCGTGCCGGTGACCTGGTAGGCGCCCCGCCTCCACCGGGCGAGTTCCACGCGTGCCCGGAACGCCTCGGCGTCCCGCTCGAAGCTGTGCTGCCTCCGCCAGAACTCCGCCACCCCGAGATAGGCGTACGAACCCTGCAGCAGGCCATAGGCGGGGCGCGGGTCGTCCCGCCAGGGCGCGTAGTAGCGTCTGCCGTCGTCCGGCAGGGTCAGCGGGATCACCTCGGTCAGCGCCGTCAGCTTCGCGTGCTGGATCTCGTGCGCGAGCGTGGCGGCGAGCCCCAGGCCGTGCCACGGGTCGGACATCGCGACGGTCCCGAACGCCTCGCGGGTCGAAGCGCTGTTCTGCCCCCTGTCCGGCGCCTTGACGGGGGTGAGCACCGACACCGTGGAGCTCACCTCCTCCGCCACGTGCCGGTGGTGGGCGGTCAGGACGCGCCACGCGTCGTCCAGGTGCGCCCGCCACGCGCGGAGCCGCTCGCGGCCGAGCCGCGGCTCGGTGACCCCTTCCACGGGCCACCGGTACGGGTCGAGGTCGTCGACGACCAGGTCGAACCCCGGGATCACCGACCAGCCGCGCAGCGCCTGCCAGCCGGGCCGGTCGCCCGGGGGGGCGACGCGGACCGTCAGGCCGCCGGCGTCGAGTTCGGCGCCGTCCCCGTCCGGCCGCACCTCGACGTCGACCGTGGCCGGCGCGCCGGCGGGGAGAGTGAGGCGCCCCAGGGACGGCAGCATGATCGTGCTGTCGCGGACGGGCAACCGGACCCGGCACCGGACCCGGGCCCGCACCGCGACCACCACGGCCAGTGCGCCCAGCTGCGCGGGATCGTCGCGGCTGTCATCCCCGCTCCGCAGGGACCGGTAGGTCCGCCACGCCCACGCCCCCACCGCCGGATACCTCAGCAGGCGCTCGACCTCCTCGTCCGCCTGCCCCTCCAGTTCGGCCAGCAGGCCGTAGGCGCGCATCGCCAGGGCGGCGCCGGGATGCCCGGCCGACCGCGCCTCGCCGACGACACCTCGCACCAGCACCCTGTTCCTGGCGCGCTGCGCGGCCCGCAGCTCGGCCACGGCGCCGGCACCGCCCTCACCGGCCGCCAGCGTGAGAAACGTCTTGTCGGACACCTGCTGCGAACCGTGCCTCATCGGCTTCCCTTCAGCCTGGCGACATCCCGCGCGAGCCGGGTGCGGATATGGGTGATCAGCCGGTACAGGTCGGGGCAGTAGACCGAAGGTCCCAGAAAGCCGGCGGCCTCGCTGTATCTGTGCGCGTACAGCCCGCCGCCGCAGACCGAGTGGATGTCACAGGCCAGGCAGACGGGTGCCAGCGCGAGCTCGCCGATCTGCCTGGCCGCCATGGACGGGTGGGTGAGCGCGGCGTCGAACGAGTCGCGGAGCAGGTGCAGGCGGGTCGCGGCCGCCCCGTGGTAGCTGGACTTCAGAATGTCCGACTGCTCGATGCTGCCGTCGGTCTCCACGACGGCCATCCGGGCGGGTGAGAGTCCCACGGTCTCGCTGCGCGAGGCGCCTCCCGTCAGCAGGCGCATGATCTCGCGGAACAGCCGGACCTCCGTCTGGTCGGCGACCGATCCGTACCAGCGGTCGAAGATCGGGATGAGCCAGTCGGCGTACGGCGTCACCCCCGCCTCCGGAACGCGGAAGGGCGGCGGGGTGGACCAGTTGCCGTGCGGGAGCAGGAAGTCGACGGCCGGGGGATCGAACTCCAGAAGCGCCTCGTAGGTCGCCAGCGGATCGTTGCGGACGTCGATGGTGCACAGCAGGCCGCTGAACAGGTGGTGGAAGGGGCCGCCGGTCAGCCTGCGGAGCGAGGCCGCCACCTTCGCGTGACTTCCCCTGCCGTCCGCGTGGCGCCGGTGCCGGTCGTGACCCTCCGCGTAGCCGTCCAGGCTCACCCCGACCCGGATCTCCAGGCTGTCGAAGAGCCGCAGGTAGCTCTCGTCCAGGCGCAGCCCGTTGGTCTGCACGCCGACGTGGACGCGGGTCCCGACGTCGGCGGCGGCCCCCCTGATGGCGCGCACGGCGTAGGAGATGAGATCCGGCCCGGCCAGAAGGGGCTCACCGCCGTGCAGGACGACCTCCACCTCGGCCAGCTCGTGGGTGAACGCGTGCTCGGCTATGCGCTTCGCCGTGCGGTCGACGATCGCCTCCGACATGCGCCTCGGCTGTGCCCTCCAGGACTGGTCCGCCATCTCGTAGACGTAGCAGTGGCGACAGGCGAGGTCGCACCTGCTGTGGATCTTCAAGATGAACTGCCGGAAAGCCGCCGGTCGCCACCCTGATTCCAGCAATCCCCTGACATCGAGCGTCGCCGGGAACACGCTTCTGGGTGACGGGATTATGGGGTCAAGTTTCTCAGGCAAACGCGGCACACCTCTCTTGCGCCATTTCCTATCTGGCATTAGTTTGCCCAAATAGTCAAGTTCCAGGCTTACAAACAGCGGGCTCCGCGACATGGCCGAAGGGTTTCATCCGTCTCTGGAACGGCGGTCGGCCATCATCTATCGTGGAAGCATCTTTCGGGCATCACATAACGTGGTCTCATCAGGGGGCTGATCAGCGGTGCGCGAGTGGCCGTCGACTCTCGACATCGGCAGGCTGACGGCCGACGGCTGGAGACCGACGCCGTTCCGGCAGTTCATCTTGAAGATCCACAGTAGGTGCGATCTCGCCTGCAAATATTGCTATATGTACGAAATGGCCGATTCATCGTGGCTGACACGCCCGAAACAAATGTCACGGGAGATCGTCGCCGCCACCGCCGCGAGAATCGCCGAGCACGCCCACCGGCACGGCCTGCGCGACATCGAGATCATCCTGCACGGGGGCGAGCCACTGCTCGCCGGCCCCGAGGCGATCCGCGAGACCGTCACCCGGATCCGTTCGGCGGCCGCCGGCACCCGGGTCAGGGCCAGCCTGCAGACCAACGGGCTGCGCCTGGACGAGAGCTACCTGCGACTCCTCGACGAACTGGACATCCGGGTCGGGGTCAGCCTCGACGGTGACGAGACGATGCACGACCGCAGCCGCAGGCGCGCAGGCGGCCGCGGCAGCCATGCCGAGGTGTCCCGAGCCCTCCGGCTGCTGGCCTCGCCCACCTTCAGGCATCTCTTCAGCGGCCTGCTGTGCACCGTCGACCTCAGAAACGACCCGATCGGGGTCTACGAGGCGCTCCTCGCCTTCGATCCCCCGGCCGTCGACTTCCTGCTCCCGCACGGCAACTGGTCGGCGCCCCCGGCCGGCCGGCTTCCCCACGAGGAGACGACACCGTACGCGGACTGGCTCATCCCGATCTTCGACCGGTGGTACGGCGCGGCGCGCAGGCCCACCCGGGTCCGGATGTTCGGCGAGATCATCCACGTGCTGCTCGGCGGTTCGTCGTCGAGCGAGCAGATAGGCCTGTCCCCCGCGGGGATGGTGGTGGTGGAGACCGACGGCGGCATCGAGCAGTCGGACGTGCTGAAGTCGGCCTACCAGGGAGCCCCCGAGACCGGGCTGCACGTGACACGTGACTCCTTCGACGACGCCCTGCTCCTTCCCTCGATCGCCGCCCGCCAGATCGGCGAACTGGCCCTGTGTCCCACCTGCCGGGCCTGCCCGGTGTCACGGATCTGCGGAGGGGGGTTGTACGCCCACCGCTACCGCTCCGGCCACGGTTTCGCCAACCCCTCCGTCTACTCCCCCGACCTGCTCCGACTCATCAAGCACGTCAAGAGCACTGTCGAGGCCGATCTGCCGGCTCGATCGAAACGACGGGGAAGGGACACGATGAACCTGCGTGAGCACCGGATCACGGCCGGGGTGTTCTCCAAGCTCGCCGCCGGCGGTGGCGGCGCCGCCGCGGTCGCCAAGCTCTCCGCGGCGCAGCACAGCAAGCACGTGCTTCTCGTACGGGGAGTGCTGGAGGCCGCGCGCGCGAACGGCCACCCGGACGCCGCCGTCACCCGCCGTGCCTACGACCTGCTCGCCACGGTACAGCGCCGTCATCCCGGCGCCGTCGACACCGTTCTGCGCCATCCCTCGGTGGGCGCCTGGGCGCGGCGGACGGTCAGGATGCTCGACGCTCACGCCGAGGACGCGGCACCGGGGCAGCTGGCCGCGCTCGCCGCCGCGGCGGCGATCCGCTCGGGCACGGCCTGCGACATCGACGTGCCCGCGGTGGAGGGGGTCGTCACGCTGCCCTCCCTGGGCCAGGCGATCCTGTCGCCGACCGTCTCGTGGGCCACGGTGGAGTGTGCCGAGGGCGGTGCCGAGGTCACCGCGGACGGGACCATCGTCACCGTCCCGCGCGACCCCGGCCGGGACGCCCCCGGGTGGAAAGGCCTGCGATCGCTCTCCACCGAGGTGGACGGCGTGCCGCTGCACCTGGTCATCGACGACCTCGACCCGTACCGGATGCCGGAGACCACGAACATCGGCGGGCGTCTGACCGAGGCCGAGACCGAGCGCTGGCAGTCGACGCTGGAGGAGGCGTGGCATCTGCTGGTGCGCCACCACCGCGCCGTGGCCGATGAGGTCGTCACGGCCATCACGGTCCTCACCCCGCTGGTCGCCCCGGCCCGGGGCCAGTCGAGCTCGACATCCGGCGAGACCTACGGCTGTGTGGCCCTGTCGACGCCGCCGGACGCCTCCACGTTCGCGGTCACCCTGACCCACGAGACGCAGCACGCGAAGCTCTCGGCCCTGCTCGACCTGATCCCCCTGACCCTTCCCGACGACGGCAGGCGCTACTACGCTCCCTGGCGCGAGGATCCCCGTCCCGTCCCCGGCCTGCTCCAGGGGGCCTACGCCTTCCTGGGCGTGGCCGGCTTCTGGATGCGCCAGCGCCACCTGGAGACCGGGGAGGCGGCCCTGCGCGCGAGTTCGGAGTTCTTCCGCTGGCGCGAGGCGGCTCACCTGGTGACCGGCACCCTGCTCGGCAGCGGGCGGCTGACCCCGGCCGGCGAGAACTTCGCGGCCGGAATGGCCCTGCGCCTGGACCGCTGGGCACAGGAGAGCGTGCCGGCCCGCGCCCGGGCCCTGGGCCGCGCACGCGCCGACGACCACTACGCGCGCTGGCTCGAACGCAACGGTTAGGCCCTGCCCGCCGGATCTTGCCGTGGCGGGTGTCGGCCGGGCGTCCGCGGCGGGCAGGAGATCCAGGCGACAGAGTCTAGAGAGCGGGCGGGTCGAAGTCGAAGTCGAGCCGTTCACCGCGCATGGCGACCCTGGTGTCCGGATGGTCGTTGCCCAGCACCCGCTGGTAGCGCTCGAAGGTGTCGGCCTCCAGCGCCTGGGCCTCCTCGAAGGCACCCTCCGCCCGCAGGTCGATGACCAGGTTGTTCGCGCAGGCGAGAGTGAGCGGGTGGTCCACCCCCAGCAACTCGCGCAGCTGGGCCAGCGTCTCCTGCCCCAGCCGCCTGGCACTGGGGGCGTCCCCCTGTGCCGCGAAGTCGCTGGCGAGGTTGATCGCACAGGTGAGGGAGTAGTGGTGCTCGCGGCCGAGCGTGCGGTCGAAACCCTCCAGGGAGCTCAGATCGAGCCGGCTCGCCTCCTCGATCTGCCCGTTGACCCGCAGCAGCAGCGCCAGGTTCATGCCACAGCCGAAGGTGAAGGGGTGCTCGTCGCCGTACATGCGGGGATAGCGAGCCGTCACGTCCCGCAGCAGCTCCAGCGCCTCGGCGATCTCACCTCTGGTGCGTTGCGCGTTGGCCAGGCACAGTGCCGCCGCGAGCGTGTCGTGGTGGTCACGCCCGAAGATGCGCTCCTCTCGCTCGTACGTCGCCTGCGCGAGGTCGAACGCCTCGTCGATCTGCCCCACCCGCCGTTTGGCGATGGACAGATCCTTCGCCGTGCGCAGGGTCCAGGGATGGTCCGGGCCGAGTTCCTGCACCCCGAACTCGTACGCGTCCTCGCCGAGGTCACAGGCCTCGGCGTAGTCACCTCTGAGCCGCACGATACGTGAGAGACCGTTGCCCGAGGTGAGGATGTTCTGTTTGCTGGATCCCGAGTCGGGACGGCGGTGCAGCCTGTAGGTGGTCTCCTGCAGCTCGAACGCCTTCTCGTAGTCGCCGAGCAGCAGATAGTCGATGGCGAGATTGTTCATGGCGCGCAGCGTCCGGTGGTGCTGGGGCCCGAACACGCTCTGGTGCCGCCGCAGCGACTCCCTGTCGTGCGCCAGGGCCGCCGTGAAGTCACCTCGCATCCGCAGGTCCCCGCCGTGACTGTTGGTGAGCAGGAGGGTCTCCACGTGGTCGGGTCCCAGGACCCTCCTCATCCGCGTCAGGGTCTCGCGGTTGAGTTCGAAGGAGGCCCGGTAGTCGCCGAGCTCGCGAAGGACGATGCCGAGATGCCGCTGCGCGGAGAGCACGTGCTGGTCCTCGTCCCCGCTGTCGGCCCGCCATCTGGCGATGAAGCCCTTGACCAGGTCGCTGGCCGACTGGTAGCCCCCGGACGAGTAGAGGTAGCGCACGACGTCGAGGGCGAAGCGACGGATGCGGGGATCCTCACCGGCCTCCACCATCGCGGGCGTCATGTGGCTGAGCAGCTCGGCGTAGCGCGGCCACAGGACGGTGTCGTCCGGAAGGCCCGGCGCCGCCGCGGCCAGCATGAGGTGCACCTCGTGCCGGAAGGACACGTGCTCCTCCCAGCCCAGCTCGGCACGGAGCAGTGCCTGGACCAGCCGGTGGACCTGGATGGTCCGGTTCTCCGAGTCGATCCGCGCCAGGGCGTACCGGCCCAGCTCCCTGATGGCCCGGCTCAGCAGGATCGGATTGTCGAGGAGCGGGCCAAGACGCGACCCGGCCGCGAGGTCGTCGGGAAGTGCCCCGAACACGTCACGGGGGATGGGGTCAGGTCCGAAGAAGGCGCAGCAGCGCAGGAGCTCCACGGCCTCGGGCAGCTTCGCCTTGAGCTGTGACACCGACAGCGACCAGGCAGCCGTCATGGACAGCGGATAGTCCGACGCCTTGTTGGCGTCGAGCAGCTGGGCCGTCTGCTCGTCGAGCAGCCGGAGATACTGCTCGACGGACATCCCGGTCTCCGTCTGCAGGGCTCCGGCCTGCTCCAGCGCGAGCGGGAGGTCGCCGAGCTGCTCGGCCAGCCGGTTCATGTCCTCCTGGCTGGTCGAGCCGGGGACCCGCCTGGTGAGGAACTCGATGCTCTCCACCCGGCTGAAGACGTCGACGGGCACGGTGTCGACCACGCTCTGCCAGGCGTAGTTGCGTGAGGTGATCAGGACGTGCCCCGGGCCCCGGGGGATGATGTCGTTGATGTCCTCCGGCTGCTCGGCGTTGTCGAAGATGAGCAGCCACCGGGAGTACGGGTCGCCGCGGCGCAGGGCGTCCAGCACGGCGGCGGACGCGTCCTCCACCCCCATCGCGGCGGAGGAGGGCACGCCCAGGTGCGGGGCGAGCGCGGCCAGCGAGGAGCGCACCAGCATCGGCTGGTCCGCGGGTATCCACCAGACCAGGTCGTACTCGTGCCGGAATCGGTAGGCGTACTCGATCGCGACGTGGGTCTTGCCGACGCCGCCGAACCCGTGAAGGGCGTGCGGCACCACGGCGGTGACCTCGGACGTGACACCGGTGTGAAGCTTGTCGAGGAGGCCTTCACGACCTGTGAAGTTCTTGTTCTGCTGGGGGACCCTGCCCCAGATCTGGGGCTGGCGTCCCGGCAGGCGGGAAGTCCCCGAAGACTGTGAAATGGGCACGCACGGCCTCCACTCGCCCGATTGGGAATCAGCTTATGGCTCCGGGCCTCCGCAAGCGCATAAGCGAAGGGGTCAGAGTCTCATTGCCACACCTCAACAGCGGATCTCTGTCACACCCTAAAACGTCTATTTTCCGGTCAACTATATAGTCCCACCCGCCAAATTATCTTCCCGAGTACTCGCCTGAACACCGAAAGGATGTAATCATCAAGGCGTAGGCGAGGACGCTCGGAGATCCGGGGACGCGTGCGTCTCGCCGTGGGCGCAAGGGAGTCCGCATGAGCGAGGAAGCCGCCATCGCTAACATCGATTCCGGCAAAGGTCTGATCGACCTGACGGGTCTGAACTTGGCCGATCTTGACAAAATCGGCGATTCCATCCTGGACCTGGTCCGCCGGCGAATAACCGCCGACGGGGACGCGGGGCCGGTGGCCGGATTCGACTCCTCCATATAGAAACCTTGGTGATAACCCACCAATGTGCGACATTGGAGTGCGAGACTGGCACTTTCTGTCGACAACAATGGTGGGACCGTGGACGATCTCGACTGGCAACGGTTGATCGACCAGCTCCACAGGGGTGACTGCACCCCTTTCCTCGGAGCGGGTGCCTGCGCCGGGACGCTCCCCACCGGTGCCGCCCTGAGTAACCGGTACGCCCTCCACTACGGCTATCCGTTCTCCGACCCGGGCAATCTCGCCCGCGTGATGCAGTACGGCGCGGCGGTGGTGCGGGATCCGGTGGATCTCAAGGAGGGGGTCTGCAGGCTTCTCCGCTCTCACGGGGGACCTGCTCCCGGCGATCCGGAAGAGCCGCACCGAGTGCTGGCCGGCTTCCCCGTGACGACGTTCCTCACCACGAACTACGACGACTTCCTGGCCGAGGCGCTGCGGGCCGAGGGCAAGGAGCCCCACGTCGCCGTCTCCCCCTGGTGGGAGGCCGATCCCGCCGCCACGCCTGTCCTGCCGGAGCCGACGGTGGAATGTCCCCTCGTCTACCATCTGCACGGAAGCTGGTCCGAACCGGCGTCGCTGGTGCTGACCGAGGCCGACTACCTGACCTACCTCGTCAACATGGTGGACGTCGTCGCGACCGGCGGGAGGCAGCCACTGCCGACCCCGATCCTGCGGGCGATGACCGCCCGGCCACTGCTCTTCATCGGCTACAGCCTGCAGGACTGGACGTTTCGGGTGCTGTTCCACGGCCTGATGCGCAGCACGCCGCGCAGTAACAAGCGGCGGCATGTGAGCGTGCAGCTGATGCCCGAGGTCAACGGATCGGCGAGCGACGCGGAGAGCAAGGCCAGGCGCTACATCGCCCACTATCTCGACGGCTGGAACATCTCGATCTTCCTGGGGACCGCCTCGGAGTTCTGCGCGGAACTCCTGCGGAGAATGGGACGGGCACCATGACAGACGCGGTTCACAGGGCCGACAGGGCCGCCCACCCGTACGTGGGGCTACGCCCCTATGACCGCGACGAGCACGCGCTGTTCTTCGGGCGGGAGCGCGAGGGCCGCGACATCGCCACCATCTGGCAGGCCACCGGTCTCACCGTGCTGTTCGGCGCCTCGGGGGTCGGCAAGACGTCCCTGCTGCAGGCGGGTGTCCTGCCGCGCATCGAGCCCGAACGCGCCGACGTCCTGCCCGTGGCCCGCGTGTCGCCCCGCGGCATCGTCTCGCTGCGCCCGAGGGTCACCGGCAACCCGTACGTGCTGGCGCTGCTGTCGTCCTGGGCGCCGGAGGAGCCGCTGTCCGTGCTGGCCGGGCTGACGGTCTCGGACTTCCTGGCCGGGCGCCCGGAACGCGTGGACCGGTACGGTGACCCGGTGCCCACCCTGGTCGCCGTCGACCAGGCGGAGGAGCTGTTCGGCGGTCCGCCCGACCGGGAGGAGGAGCGTCACGCGCTGCTGCGCCAGCTCGCCAGGGCCGTCGAGGAGCATGACGGGCTCCACCTGCTGCTCTCGCTGCGCGAGGAGTATCTGGCCTCCGTGCTGCCGTACGAGCGCCCGCTGGGCCGGGGTTCGCGGGCGCGGTTCCAGCTGCTGCCGCTCTCGCGCGCGGCGGCGCTCGACGCCACGACGAGGCCCCTTGAGCGCACCGGCCGGTCCTTCGCCCCGGGGGCCGCCGAACGACTCGTCGACGACCTGCGCACCGTCCCCTTCCTCAACGACGAGGGGCAGACCACCACGGTGACGCTCAACACCGTCGAGCCCGTCCAGCTGCAGGTCGTCTGCTCCGCGCTGTGGGACTCGCTGCCGCCGGGCCTGCACGAGATCACCGCCGAGCACGTGAACCTGCACGTGAACGTCGACCACTTCCTGACCGGTTTCTGCGAGCGGATGCTGGCGCAGGTCGCGGCCGAGTCGGGGGTCACGTCGAGCGAGATCCGTTCCTGGCTGCGCAGGACCTTCGTCACCGAGCACGGGACGCGCAACACCGTCTACGAGGGCCTCCGTGAGACGGCGGGCATGCCGAACGCCATCGCCGAGGCGCTGGAGGACCGTCACCTGCTGCGGGGCGAGCACCGGCTGGGGATCCGCTGGTACGAGCTGCAACACGACCGCCTGATCGGCTCGGTGCGCCAGTCGCAGCACCCGGCGACCTACCTCGATGACGCACGGGCGGCACTGGCCAGGCGGAGCTGGGAGACGGCCCGCGGCCTCGCGGAGGAGGCGGTCCGCGCCTCGGGGCCCGGTGAGACGTGGGTGCGGGCCGAGGCCCTGGTCGTCCTGGGAGAGGTCGCGGCGGCGGGAGGCGAGGTGGAGGGTGCGCGGCGCCTCCTCGGGGAGGCGGCCGACGTGTTCGCGACGCTCCAGCGGTTCAACGGGGTGGCCTCGGCGCTGACCGCGGAGGGACGGCTCTGGCTGGCCCAGGGCCAGTACGCCAGGGCGGTGGAGCAGTTGCGGGCCGCTCTCTCCTGGGTTCCCAACGACCTTCCCGCGCAACTGGCGCTCGGGGAGGCCCTGTGGCATCTGGGACAACCGCGCGCCGCACTCGCCCTTCTCAACGGCGCCGTGGCGCTGGCCGGCGAACCCCCCGCCGAGGCGCTGGCGCTGCGCGGAGAGATCCTCGCCGATCTCGGAAGGCCCGGTGAGGCCCTGCGCGACCTGGATCGGGTGAGACGGCACCAGCGGCCCACCACGATCGCCGCCAGGGCGCTGGCCCTCGCCCTGGCCCAGCGGTTCGACGCCGCGGGACAGGAGATCCTCGACGCGACCGCCGACGAGTCGGACAGCGGGCCGGTCCTGCTGCGGGCCGCGCGCGTCCATGCCCTGCTGGGTCAGCACGCGACCGCCGAGGAGTTCGCCTCGCGGGCGCTCGACGCGGTCACTCCCGGGCTTCCACCGCATCTCCGGAAGCAGGCTGAGGAGTTTCTCCGGAGAACGGCGTGACATCGGATCTCGCCGCCTCCCATATGTGGTTGAACTGCTCCACCCAGTAGGTGTACCAGCGCTCGTCGCGGCCGCGGGTCAGCTCCAGGTGCATGCGCGACGAGGTCGAGGGATTGTGAAAGCCGTGAATCTCCACGATGACCCGGCCCCGCGGGGTCTCCGGGTCGAGAAGCACAAGGCTGAATCCCGGGCTGTAGGAAAGGAGTCGGTACTCGAACTCGCCCACGGTCTTCCAGCCGTTCATCAGGCGGAGGCGCTCCATGGTGCTCTCCAGCGCGGCGGGAAGCCGCTGGACGGGAAACTCGATCGAGTCGTCCAGTTGCCTCGCGGTCTGCTGGACCGCCCCCTTCTCCAGGGGGTCGAGGATGACGATCCTGACGCGTCCCCTCTCCCGCGCGAGCACCGTGTTGCGCATGATCTCGCAGGTCTGCGCGGAGAGCAGGTTGACCGCGGAGGGGGCGAACACCCGGACGTCGCGCGCGTGGGCGAGCAGCGACGACAGCGGTGCGCTGTCGTACACCGACCGGTCGTTCAGCAGCCCGTCGGGAGATTCGGCGGGCTCCGCGGGAAGGGTGATCCGGTAGAGCAGCAATCCCACTCCCGAGAGCAGGACCGCCCATCTGAGGTCGTCGTCCAGCGCGTCGCTGACGATTGACAGGAACGCGAAACCGAAGACGACGATCGTGAGAGCGTACGCGTCGATGTGCTGCCGAGCCTTGAAATCGCTGCCGATTCTTCGCAGCCACCGCACATCGACCCCCAGCCATTCGGCACCGTCGAAACAGCTATGCCCATTGTCGGCGGTCCGGACCTCATGGCGCGCGATGTTCCGCCCGGCGGACGGGTCCTAGACCGTGACCGGCCGGCGGCGCCCCTGACGGAGACCGTCGACGGCGAGGGCGCCGCCGCCGCTGAAGGCGATGGCCAGGGTGCCGGCGGCGAGGGCCAGGACGAACTCGTAGCCGCCCTCACTCACCGAGAAGCCGGCCGCGGCGTGGGCGAAGACGATCGCGCCGAGCATGTTGAGCACGAGGAGGGTGCCGAAGACCGGCAGGGCCGCGCCCAGGATGAGCGCGACGCCGCCGACGACTTCGAGGGCGGCGACCGCCGGAGCCGCGACGTTCGCCAGCGGGATGCCCAGCGAGTCGAAGAAGGCCGTGGTCTGGGCCAGCCCCATCGTCACGAACTTCTGCAGCCCGTGGACCAGGAAGACCACGCCGATGCCGACCCTCGCCAGCAGCAGGGCGTAGGGGCGCACTTGGTCAAGCATGATGACTCCTCGTTGTCATTCGAATTTGAACTGAACCATAGCGGTTGGTTCAAATTTGAACAAGCCGTAGGATGTTCTGGTGAGCGAGACGAGATGGCTCGGCGAGAGCGAGATGGCCATGTGGATGGCCTACCTGTCCGCGACGCATCTGCTGGAGCGCCGTGTCGAGGATCAGCTGAAAGTCGACTCGGGTCTGACCCACGCCCAGTACGAGATCCTGGCGAGACTCTCCGAACACCCCGACGCGCGACTACGGATGACCGAGCTGGCCCGCCGGCTGATCATTTCCAAGAGTGGTCTCACCTACCAGATCGGGCAGCTGGAGCGGCGGGGACTCGTCGCGCGGACGACCTGCCCCTCGGATGAGCGGGGCGTGTTCGCGGTGCTCACCGAGGAGGGCTCGCGCTGCCTGGAGCGGACCGCCCCGGGGCATGTGGCCGTGGTCCGCGCCTTCCTGATCGACCGGCTCACCCCCGAGGAGGTCGAGACCATGCGGCGGATCATGACGAAGGCCGTCGCGGCCATCGAGGCGGCGCCGGCCGGTCCGCTCCGCGGCTCCCCGCCGGGCAAAAGCCCAGGCTAGCGCGCGGGGCGGGCCCAGGCCCCCGGTTCTCGCTTTCGGCCGCGGAACCCCGGGAAAGACGCGAGAATCCGGTGCGGCTCGCACGGGGGGCATACCGTGCGAGCCGCACCGGGTTCAGGGCCGCACCACCGGGTCAGGCGGCGGTGCAGCTGACCGAGGCGGGCACGCCGTTGGTCCCGGACCAGCTGCCGGTGAACCCGAAGGACGTCGAGGCGCCCGAGGAGAGGTTGCCGTTGTGGGACACGTTCCGCACCGAGACACCGGCACCGCTCTGAGTGTGCTGTCCGTTCCAGAGCTGGGTGATGCTCTGGTTACCGGGGAACGACCAGCTCGCCGTCCAGCCCGTGATCGCCTGGGCGCCGCTGCTCTTCACGGTCACCTCGGCCTGGAAACCGCCCTGCCAGGAGCCGACCAGCTTGTAGGTGGCCGTGCAGGCCCTGCCGCCGGTCGGGGTGGGGGTCGGGGTGATGGTGGGAGTGACGGTCGGGGTGGGGGTCACGGTGGGCTGCGGAGCCGCCATGGCCAGGTCGTAGGCCCGCTGCGGCACGAACTGCCCCGCCCCGGCGATGCAGCCGTCCGCCTCGCCCGGCAACTTGATCCAGAGGAACGCGTCGATCGCCGGGTCGCCGGTGGCGTTGGTACTCGGTGTGCCGATCGCCCGGCCTCCCGGGTCACACCACTCGCTGCCCTGCGGGCCGTTGCCGTTACGGCTGGTGTCGATCACCGCGCGGAGCCGGGAGACGCCGGTGGCGGAGATGACGTTCTTGGCATAGGCGACCTCGGTGGAGCTCCACCGGTAGTTGGAGACGTTGACGGAGATGCCGTCCGCGCTGCCTCCGATGTCCGCGGCGTTCAGCCGGGCCGCGGCGTCGGAGGCCGACAGCCATCCCGAGTGCCCGATGTCGTAGTAGACCTTGGCCGAGGAGGAGGCGGCCTTCAGCTTCTTGCCGGCGTACGCCATGGAGGCGTTGGTCTCCTGCTGCTGGGCGGAGCTCATGCAGTTGGTCATGATCGGGAGCACGTCGGGCTCCAGGATGATCGACGCCGGGCGCCCCTGGAGGCCGGCGGCCAGTTCGTCGATCCACTGCCGGTAGGCCGTGTGGTTGGGCGCCCCGCCGGTGCTGGCGCCGCTGCAGTCACGGTTGGGGATGTTGTAGACGACGAGGATGGGGATCTTGCCCGCACCGGCCGCGGCCCCGACGAACGACGACACCTGGCCGCGGATGGCGGAGGTGTTGGTGGTGGTGTACCAGCGGGCCTGCGGCACGGAGGCGATCCGGTCGCGGATGACCGGCGCCCTGTAGTCCCCGGCGTTGGCCGCGACCCATTTGGCGGCGCCGGTCTCCGGATCGACGTAGAACGGGGAGTCGGCCGCGGAGGCGCCGGAGGCGACGGCGACCGCGGCACCTGACCCGATCACCAGAGCCGCGCAGAGCGCGGCCAGAACTGACCTTCTTGGCATGGATCGACTCCTTAGGGAGGATGCATGGGAGCGCTCCCACAATAGGCGGCCAGCCGCCCCCGCATACAGCGGGCGCCCCTGCCCGCTCACATCAGGACGCGCTGACCTGTGCGAACACCCGTCGCAGTGGATGAAAGTTTCAACACGGTCTAGCCAGGAATCCCGGCCCTTCAGGACTCCGTTGGGAAATCCGCAAACCGCTGATGATGGACAGTCGAGGCTGCCACGATCGCTCTGTTTGCCGATCGAGAAGGAGTCCGAATGTCGCTGGAGCCGCGGGCTGATCAGGGTGTACCGGAGCTGACCGCTCGGATGGTGCGGGCTTCGTTTCCCAAGGGGACACTGGCGATCCGTATCCGTGAGGCGCTCGGCCCGCTGCTCGCGGATGAGTCGTTCGCCGAGGCGTTTCCCGCCTGGGGTCGGCCTGCGATCTCGCCGGGAGCGCCGGCGTTGGTGTCGGTGCTGCAGTACGCCGAAGGGCTGAGCGACCGGCAGGCCGCCGACCAGGTACGAGCCCGGATGGACTGGAAGTTCCTGCTGGGACTGGAACTGGACGATCCAGGGTTCGATTTCTCCGGGTTGGGCGACTTTCGCGCCCGGCTGATCGAGCACGGCATGCAGGAGAGAGTCTTGGACCTGGTCGTGGAGCGGATCGGCGAACTCGGTCTGTTGCGAGTGGGGGGCCGCCAGCGGACGGACTCCACCCATGTCCTGGCAGCGGTCCGGGTGTTGAACCGGATGGAGTTCGTGGGCGAGACTCTGCGCGCGGCGCTGGAGGCACTGGCGGTGGCGGCTCCGCAGTGGCTGACGCAGCACATCACGGCCGAGTGGGTCGAGCGCTACGGCGCCCGGATCGACTCCTACCGCTTCCCCAAGGGCGATGACGTTCGCCGGCGGTGGGCCGAACAGGTGGGCCGGGATGGCTTCATGGTCCTTGAAGCGGTATTCGCGCTCGACGCGCCGCGCTGGCTGCGGCAGATCCCCGCGCTTCAGGTCCTGCGCCGGGCCTGGGTGGAGCAGTACCACCGCGACGACGAGGGGGTGCGCCGGCGGGAGGGCAAGGACCTTCCGCCTGCCAGACGGCGGCTTTCCTCCCCTTACGACCCTGATACCCGCTACGGCGTGAAACGCAACTCAGGCTGGTGCGGCTACAAAACCCACCTGAGCGAGACCTGTGAACCAGATGCCCCGCATCTGATCACCCAGGTTCTCACCACCGACGCCACCGTGGCCGATACCGAGGTGACCGAGGCCGTCCATCAGGGCCTGGCCGCGCGACGGTTACCGCCCGGCGAACACATCGTGGACGCCGGCTACGTCACCGCCGCCCCCGTTGTCGCCGCCCGCGACACTTATGGGATCGAGGTGGTGGGGCCGGTCGGGCTCGATACCCATCACAGTGAGCCCGGCGGTGGCGTCTCGGGGCCGCCTCAGAGCGCGTTCAGCGTCGACTGGGACCGGCGCGAGGTGGTCTGTCCGCGCGGATCGGTCAGCATCATCTGGTCTGACCAGGTCAAGTCGAGTGGGACCCCGATCAGCCGGGTCCAGTTCGCCGCCGCCGACTGCCGCCCTTGCCCGCTGCGGCCGGTCTGCACGCGAGCTTCTGAGAAGGGCCGATACGGACGCAGTCTGACTCTTTTGCCTCGCGGACAGCAAGAGGTCCTGGAACAGCGGCGCCGGGAGCAGCAGAGCGAGGAATGGAAGCGGCGCTATGACATCCGGGCAGGCGTCGAAGGCACGATCTCGCAAGTCGTTCGCCGCACCGGTATCCGCCGCACCCGCTATCTCGGTTTACCCAAGACCCATCTCGGACACGTGCTCGCCGCCACCGCGCTCAACGTCATCCGTCTGGACGCCTGGCTCAACGGCTCACCCCTCGGCCGGACTCGCATCTCCCACCTGGCCGCACTCAATATGTCAGCTTGATCCGCCCTGTTCCTTCCTGTTCCTGAATTTCCCAACGGAGTCCTTCAGGGCCGAGAAGCTGACTCTCGCGGCTCACATCCGATCGGTGGGCGACAACACGGGAAACCGGCGCAGTGTCGGGCTGAGCAGCGTACCCAGCGCGACGAGGGCCAGGCCGGCCGCGCAGGCCGGCACGGCGACCGGGCCGCCGCCGGCCGTCATGAGGAAGCCGCCGGCCATCGGCCCCAGAGCGCCGGCCCCACCGGAGAAGAGCCCCGCGATGCCGGACAGGCGGCCGCGCAGGTGGTCGGGGGTGACCGTGAGCTGGTAGGTCAGGACCGTGGTGTTCGCGACCGGCGCGAGGAACGCGGCACCGCCGAGAAGCACCCCGAGGAGGATGCCGCTCGGGACGAGCGCCATCGCCGCGGTCATCACCGCGGCGACGAGCGGAAAGCCGACGATGGTCAGGACCGGTGGGAGGGCGGCGTGCAGGCGGGCCGCGGCCAGTGCGCCCAGCAGGCCCCCCGCACCGATGCACGCCATCGTCAGGCCCACCTCGCCGGCGCTCACCCCCTCCCCCGACATCGCCAGGACGATGATGACGAGCGCGCTGAAGACAAGGTTGGAGGAGACCATCCACACCAGCGTCGTCCTGATGACCCGGTGTCCCGCCACCCAGCGGATCCCCTCGGCGACGCCGCCCATGGCCGAACCCTCCCTCGGGAGCGCGGCGGGGGCCGCCCGCCGCGGCAGGCGCAGGAGGAGCAGCGTGACGAAGGAGAGGCCGAGCATGATCGCGTCGGCGCCGAAGGGCGCCGTATGGTGCAGGGTGAACAGGAAACCCGCCAGCGCGGGACCTAGCAGGGTGGCGATGAAGGGGCGCGCGGTATTGCGGGCGACCGCCTGCGACAGCTGCGACTCGGGCACCACCTGGGGAAGCGCGGCATGCTCGGCCGGCTGGAAGACAGAGCTGAAGAAGCCCTCGACCGCGGCGGCCAGCAGGATGTGCGGGAAGGCGTAGGTGTCCAGGAGCAGCGCCACGACCACACTGCCCATCGCCAGGGCACGGGCACCGTGGCACAGCAGCATGACCTTCTTGCGGTCCCACCGGTCGGCGACCACCCCGGCGGGCACGTTCGCCACCATGTGCGCCACCGCGAGCACCGACGACGCCAGGCCCATCTCCAGCGGAGAGCCCGACATGGCCAGGATCAGCAGCGGGAAGGAGACGAAGGTGATCTCACTGCCCAGTTCGGAGAAGAGCTGGCTGGTCCACAGGATGTTGTAGTCACGGTTGCGGGACAGGCGGATCGGCCCGCCGGCCGCGTCACCGGCCGCGTCACCGGCCATGTCACCGGCACCTGCCCGCGCGGTGCTCATCGCGGCGTCAGCCTTCCCCGCCGGGGGCGTCGTTCTCGTCGCGCGCCCGCCTGGCCAGCCGTCCGGTGACCTGGATGAGATCGATCCCTCCCGTCTCCGGGTCACGCAGGAAACGGCCGGTGTAGGTGGTGCGGCCACCGGACGTTTCCCGCATCGTGAAGCGCAGGCCCTCGAAGCAGGTCAGCTCGAACCGCTCGGCCTCGCCCGTCGTCAGGCGGAGCCCGCCCGCACCGTCCGCGACGACCGTGAGCTCCATCTCCCCGTTGACGTACCGGCCGGCGCATTCCGGTGGTCCTGACGTCCGCAGGGCCGGGTCCGGCGGCGCCGACAGGCCGCGGCCTCCCACGGCCGGCCCCACCGACCGGAGTTCCGCCAGCAGGTCCTCCCAGAGCGCCGGTCCGGTGGCGGCGTTCGCGGTCAGCGCGACGACGGTCCCGCCCGCCGGTTCGAACCGCAGATGGCAGGAGGTCCCCTCACCGGTGCCGTCGTGCCCGAACCAGTCGGGCCCGGCGTCGCGGTACACCGCCCAGCCGAGCCCCCAGGAGTCGGCCATGCCGAACGGGCCGGCCGTCACCCCCGCGAGCTGGTCGCGGCGCATCTCGCGGGCGGAGTCGCGGTCGAGCACCGGCTGGAGCGCCGGGTGGGCCAGGTGCATCAGCGCGAACGTGACCAGATCGGCGGCCCCGAGGGCGAGCCCGGCACTCGGCGCCGCCACCTTCGGCAGGGTCTGCCAGGTGACCGGCAGCATCCGGTCCCCCGGCTGCCGTACCGTGTGGCCGTCCACCACCGGCCGGAACCCCGACGGCGGCCCGACGACGAACGCCGGCACGATGTCCAGCGGCTTCAGCAGGACCGCCTCCATCGCCTCCCACCAGCTCATCCCGGTGACCACCTCGACGAGGTGGCCCGCCAGGATGTAGCCGATGTTGGAGTAGGAGAAGACGGCCCCCGGCGGGTGCGCGGTGCCGGACTCGCGGCAGTGGCGCGCCACCCACCGCCGCCGGGCCCCGGAGTGGTCGCCGCCCTCGTCGATGTTCGAGGCCAGCCCGCTGGTGTGGCTGAGCAGCCGCCGCGCCGTCATCCTCGGGCCCGGCCCGCCGCGTCCGGCCCCCACCTCGGGCACGTACTCGGCCAGCGGGGCGTCGAGGTCGATGTCGCCGCAGGCCGCCAACGTCATCACCAGCGTCGCGGTGAAGGGTTTGGTGAGCGAGCCGAGCGGAAAGGCGGACCGTCGGGTCACCGGCTCGCCGGCCGCGTACGTCTCCTCGCCGGTCTCGGCGGTGACGGTCTCACCCTCGTGGTGCACGGCCAGCTGCGCCCCCGGCACACGGTGCTCGCGGGCCAGCCGGGCCAGCCGGGCGGCAAGGTCGACGTCCACGCTCACTCCCTCACTCCCTCTCCGCCCGGCCGGCGGCCGGATCGATGTGTGCGGCGACGGCGCGCAGCGCCTCCAGCAGGTCCTCCGCCAGGCGCTCGACCGTGGCCCGGTCGTGCACGCCGACCACGTGGCGCCAGTCGAAACGCAGCCTGCCGTCCGCCAGGTAGGCGGTGATCTCCAGGGGCCGGATGCCCGGCGCGACCGGCTCCGCCCGGCGGGCGGGCGGCGGGGAGTGGAACGAGCGGTAGAGAACGCTCTCGCCCGGGTCGACCGGCTCGTGGAAGGCGAAGGCCACCCGTGGCCGGTCCCCTCCCGGCGGTCGCGGGGCGAGGTGGCGCAGCGCCCCATAGCCCAGACCGGCGCTCGGAACGGCGCGCAGTCGCCCACGTACGGCCCTGACGATCGCCGGCCAGTCGGGCGGGGTCCCGCCGGGCGTGCCCCCGAGCACGACGGGGAACGTGCCGGCGAACCGGCCGACGGTGCGGGAGAGGTCGACCCCGTCGAAGATCTCCTCCCTGCCGTGCCCCTCCAGCTCGACCAGCACCCGGTCAGCGCCCGTCCAGCGGCACAGCACCCGCCCCAGCGCGCCGAGCAGTACGTCCCCGGTCCCGGCGCGGAACGCCGCGGGCGCCGCGCGCAGCAGCGCTCCGCTCTCGCCCTCCCCGAGGGAGACGGACACCTCTCCCGCGACCGGCGGCGCCTCACCCGGCCCCTCGGGCAGCACGGTCTCGGGCAGCACGGTCTCGGGCAGCACGGTCTCTGGCAGCGCGGTCCAGTAGGCCAGTTCCTCGTCGAACCCTCCCGCCTCGGCGTGCCCGGCCAGCAGCCCCGCCCAGTGCTGGAAGGAGGAGGGCTCCGGCCCCAGGTCCACCTGCGTTCCCGCCACCGACTGCCGGTAGGCCCGCTCCAGGTCGTCGAGCAGGATTCGCCAGGACCGGGTGTCGGCCGCCAGCGGGTGGACGGTGAGGCAGAGCCACGGCCGCCGGCCCGGCCCGAAGTCCAGCAGCGAGGCCCGGAGCGGCTCCCCGGCCGGATCGAGGCCGCGCGCGGCCTCGTCGGCCGCGAACCCGTCCACGACCTCCCGCACGGCCGCGCTCCTCGGCGCCTCTGCCATCCCGGATCCGGCCGCGGCACGGAGGTCGAACCGGCGTAGCGGGTCACCGGCGGCGGCCGGCGCGGCCCGCTGCCACCAGGAGCCGTCCGCGTGCCCGAAGCGCGAGCGCAACGCGTCGTGCCGGGCCACCAGCGCGGTCAGGGCCGCGCGCAGTCCCTCCTCGGCGGTCCCCTCGGCCAGCTCGACGAGGACCGGCCTGGCGAGGAGGTGCGGGGAGGCCCCCCTGGTCTCGACGAACTCGCGCTGGCCGGGTGTCAGGGGTACCGGGCCGTCCGCCCGCGGGCCGGCCGTCTTCCCCCGCCCGGCCGCCGTCGCGAGCCGCGCCACGGTCTGGTGCAGGAAGAGATCCCTGGGCGAGAGGCGCAGCCCCGCGTGCCTGGCCCGGTGGATGACCTGCATGGTCAGCAGCGAGTCGCCGCCGAGGTCGAAGAAGTTGTCCTGTACGCCGATCCTGGCCGCCTCGATGCCGAGGACCTCGGCCCAGATCCCGGCGAGCAGCCGCTCGGCCGCGTCGCGCGGGGCGACACGCTCGGCGCCCGCGTCGCCCTCGGGAGCGGGCAGCGCGCGCCGGTCGGCCTTCCCGCTCGACGTCAGCGGAAGCTCCTCCAGCAGGACGAAGAAGGCGGGAACCAGGTATCCGGGCAGCGAACGCCTGGCGTGGTCGCGCAGCTCCGCGACCGACGGCGGCGTGTCCCCCGCGGGCACCAGGTACGCGGCCAGCCGCCGGTCGCCCGGCCGGTCCTCCCTGACCACCACCGCCGCGGACGCGACGCCCGGGTGGCCGAGCAGGACGCTCTCGATCTCACCGGGCTCGATCCGGAACCCCCGGATCTTCACCTGGTCGTCGACCCTGCCCAGGAAGGTCAGCACGCCGTCGGCCCGCCACCGGACCATGTCCCCGGTACGGTACATCCGCGCCCCGGCGGGGCCGAACGGATCGGCGACGAACCGTTCGGCGGTCAGCGCGGGCCGGCCCAGGTAGCCGCGGGCCACGCCGTCCCCGGCGATGTACAGCTCCCCCGGCACGCCCGGGGGCACCGGCTGGCAGAGCCGGTCCAGCACGTACACCCGGGTGTTGGCGATCGGCACTCCGATGGGGGGCGCCACCGCGTTCCCCGCCTCGACCGCCGCCGTGGTGGACCAGATCGTGGTCTCCGTCGGCCCGTACAGGTTGGTCACCGACCGCGCCGAGGCCGCCAGTGTCCCCGCCAGGTCCGCCGGCAGCGCCTCACCGCCGACGAGGACCCGCACGCCCGCGAGGACCCGGCCGGCCTCCCCGGCCACCGCCCGCCAGAGGCTGGGCGTCGCCTGTATCACCGTCACGGATTCCTCGGCGACGACCTGTCTCAGCCGCCAGGGGTCGTGGACCAGCTCGCGGTCGGCCAGTACCACCGCCGCGCCGCTGATCAGCGGCATGAACAGCTCCAGGCCCGCGATGTCGAACCCGATCGTCGTCATCGCCAGCAGGCGGTCGCGCGGGCCGAGGCCGAACCGGTCCCGCATGTCCACCAGGAAGTTGCGCAGGTTGCCCCGGGAGACCACCACCCCCTTGGGCCTGCCGGTGGAGCCCGAGGTGTAGATGGTGTAGGCCGCGCTGTCCGGATGGAACCCGCCGGCGGGATCGGTGGTGGGACAGCCGTCCAGCGCGGCGAGCACCTCGGGGTCGTCGAGAAGGACCCGGGGCACCCCCTCGAAGGCGCCGGCCGGGATCTCGGCTCCGGCGGTCAGCACCAGTGCGGGGCCGGCGTCCTCAAGGAGGAGCGCGACGCGCTCCGGCGGGTGTTCGAGGTCCAGCGGCAGGTAGGCGGCGCCCGCCTTGAGCACCGCGAGCACCGCCACCACCAGGTCCGCCGTCCGGGGGAGGGCCAGCCCCACCAGTGTCTCCGGGCCGACACCCCGCGAGCCCAGGTGGTGGGCGAGCCGGTTGGCGCGCGCGTTCAGCTCCGCGTACGTGAGCGTGAGGTTCCCGCGGACCAGCGCGGTCGCGTCCGGGGTGGCGGCGGCCTGGTCCTCGAAGAGCCCGGAGAGGTCGGCCCGCGGGATCTCCCTGCCGGTGTCGTTCCACTTCACCAGCGACCGCTCGCGCTCGGCACTGGTCAGCAGGCGAACCTCCGACAACCGCCGCTCCGGATCCTTCGCCACGGCGTCGAGCAGCATCACCAGGTGCCTGGTCATGCGCTCGATCGTGGTCTCGTCGAACAGGCCGGTGCTGTAGGCGACGGCCACGGTCAGCGCGCCCCGCCGCTCGTAGAAGTTCACGATCAGGTCGTGGCTGACCTCGGCGCTCGTGACCGGCAGCGTCTCGGCGCGCAGCCCCGGCAGGTCCATGCCCCGCGCCGGGGTGTTCTCCAGTACCACCATGACCTCGACCAGGGGGGTGCGGCTGGGGTCCCGCTCGGGCCGCATGACCTCCACCAGCCGCTCGAACGGCACGTCGTCGTGGCTGAACGCGTCGAGCACCGTCGCGCGGACCTGGGAGAGCAGGTTTCCAAAGGACGACGACTCGTCCACCAGGGAGCGCAGCACCACGGTGTTGACGAAGAAACCGACCAGCCCCTCCAGTTCGGCCCGGTTGCGGCCCGAGGTCGCCGTGCCCACCGCGACGTCCTGCTGGCCGCAGTAGCGCGCGAGCAGCACCTGTGTGGCGGCGGTCAGCACCATGAACAGGGTTGCGTCGTGCCCGCGCGCCACGGCCCGCAGCCGGTCCACCGTCTCGGGCGGCATCTCCGCCGTGTGCGTCGCGCCGGCGGAGGCGCGCACGGCGGGCCTCGGCCGGTCCACGGGCAGTGCCAGCGGGGCGAGCCCGTCCAGCCGCCGCTTCCAGTAGCCGATGTGCCCGTCGAGCGCCGGCCCCTCCAGGTGCTCCCGCTGCCAGGCGGCGTGGTCGGCGTACCGTACGGGGAGCGGCGCGGGTTCGCGCCGCTCGCCGCGTGTCTCGGCGGAGTAGAAGGCGGCGAAGTCCCCGGCGAGCACCCCCATCGACCACCCGTCGGTCACGATGTGGTGCATGAGCAGCGCCAGCACGTGGTCGGCGGCGTCCAGGCGGATCAGCACGGCCCGGAACAGCGGGCCGCGCCGCAGGTCGAAGGGGCGCGACGCCTCCTGTTCGAGCCGCCGCCACATCGCGGCCTCGCGCTCGTCCGCGGGTGCCCCCTCCAGGTCGACCGTCTCGAAGGCCGCTTCGAAGGCCGCCTCCGAGGGCGGGTGGATCGTCTGCGTGCCCCGTCCCCCGACGTCGCCGAACGTGGTGCGCAGCGACTCGTGCCGCCGCACCAGCCGCCGCAGGGCGATCCGCGCCGCACCGGCGTCCAGTTCGCCGCGGAGCCGCAGGGCGAGGGCCGTGTTGTATCCGGTGCCCCCGGGTTCGAACGCGTCGAGGAACCACAGCCGCTGCTGGGCGAAGGAGAGCGGCAGGTCGTCGTCGCGGTCCACCACCTCGATCTCACGCCGGCCACCGTCCGGGTCGGCGTCCGGGTCGGTGTCGCCGAGCAGGGGGGCGAGCGTCGCGATGGTCGGCGTGTCGAAGAGCTGCCTGGGCGGCGGCGCCGAGCCGAGCGCGGCCCGGACCCGCGAGACGATCTGGATGCTGAGGATCGAGTCGCCGCCGAGGTCGAAGAAGTTGTCGTCCACCCCGACCCGGGCGGCGTCCACGCCGAGCACCTCGGCCCAGATCGCGGCCAGCAGGCGTTCGGTCGCGTCGCGGGGGGCGACGTACGCCGTGCCGGTGTCGGCCCCCCTGCCGGGGTCGGGCAGCGCGCGGCGGTTCAGCGTGCCGCTCGGGCTCAGCGGCAGCGCCTCCAGGGTCACGAACCCCGACGGTACGGCGTGTCCCGGCAGGACCCCGCTGAGGAACGTCCTCAGCTCCCGGGCGTCCGCCGGCTCGCCCTCGGACACCACGTAGCCCGTCAGCCGGACGCGGCCGGGGGCGTCCTCCCAGGCGGCGACCGCGGCGGCGGCGACACCGGGGTGGCGGGCCAGCGCCGACTCGATCTCGCCCAGCTCCACCCGGAAGCCTCTGACCTTGACCTGGTCGTCCGCCCGTCCCAGGAACTCCAGGTTCCCGTCGGCGCGGCGGCGCACCAGGTCTCCCGTCCGGTACATCCGGCCCGCATCGCCGGGCGCGAACGGGTCGTTCAGGAACCGCTCCGCGGACAGCTCGGCACGGTTCCAGTAGCCCCGTGCCGCCCCGTCGCCGCCGATGTAGAGCTCTCCGGCGACGCCGAGCGGCACCGGGCGCTTCTCCCCGTCCAGTACGTAGACGCGGGTGTTGACCAGTGGCCGTCCGATCGGGACGAACGCCGCCTCACCCACCGGATCGCCGCCCAGTTGGAAGACCGTGGAGTCCACCGTCGTCTCGGTCGCACCGTAGGCGTTGACGACCACGGTGTCCGGCCCCACCCCGCGCAGCACCTCCTCGGAGTCGCCGGCCGGCCAGCCCTCCGAGCCGACCATGAGGACGCGCAGCGAATCCAGCCGCACACCGCGCCGCCCTGCCTCCTGGACCAGTGCCCTGGCCAGCGACGGGACCGTCACCAGGATCTCCGCCCGGGTGCCGGCCACCGCCTCCAGCAGGGCGGGCGGGTCCGCCACCGCCTCGGCCGGGCACACCGCCATCGTCCCGCCGAACAGGGCCGAAAGCAGGAAGTCGCCGAAGAACAGGTCCACCGACAGGCTCGACACCGACAGGGTCCGGGGCCGCGTCCCGGACAGTCCGTAGCGGGCGTCCCAGGCGCGCACCATGTGGTGGACGTTGCGGTGCTCGACCATCACCCCCTTCGGGCGGCCGGTGGATCCCGAGGTGTAGACGATGTAGGCCAGGTCCGCCGGGGTCACGGCGACGTCCGGCGGCGACGCGGGCAGGCCGTCGAGGACGGCCCGGTCCCGGTCCAGGCAGACGAAGGCCGCCGGGGACCCGGCCAGCCGGTCCAGCAGCCGCCGCTGGGTCACCACGACCGGGGCCGACGCGTCCTCCAGCATGGTCGCCAGCATCCGGGGCGGGTAGCCGGGATCGAGCGGCACGAAGGCGGCTCCCGCCTTCAGCACCCCCAGCAGCGCGACCACGGCGTCCACGCCGCGCTCGACGCACACCCCCACCGGCACGCCGGGGGCCGCCCCCAGCTCCACCAGGCGGTGGGCCAGCCGGTTGGCCCGCTCCTCCAGCCCGGCGAAGGTGAGCTCGCTGTCGCCGCAGCTGACGGCGACCGCGTCCGGGGTGCGCCCGGCCTGCGCGGTGAAGATCTCATGGACGCAGCCGGCGGGCGGGAACTCCACGACGGGGCCGTTCCACTCCCCCAGGAACCGCTCCCGCTCGGGCGCGGTGAGCATCGGCAGGTCCGCCACCGGGCTCTCGGGGGCGGACACGATCGCGGCGAGGACCGTCTCCAGGTGCCCCGCCATGCGTTCCACCGTCGGCTCGTCGAACGAGGCGGGGTCGTACCCCAGCGCCAGGGTCAGCTCCTGTGCCGCGTGGGCGGTGAGCGTGAGCGGGTAGTTGGTCTGCTCCTCGCCCCGGTGGTCGCGCACGCGCAGCCCGTGCCCGGCCGCCGCGTCGGCGTCGTACGGGTAGTTCTCGAAGACCACGACGCTGTCGAACAGGTTGGTGCCCCTGGGCACCTCGGCGCACGCGTGGATCCGCGCCATCGACAGGTACTCGTACTCGCGGGACGCGGCCTGCGCGTCCTGCAGGCGCCGCAGCCAGGACATCACCCGCTCGGTGCCGTCCACCTCCGTCCTGACCGGCACCACGTCGACGAAGAGCCCGATGATCGACTCCGAACCGGCGAGCCCGGCCGGCCGGCCGGAGACCGTCGCGCCGAAGCAGACGTCCCGCTCTCCCGCGTAGCGGGAGAGCAGCAGCGCCCACGCGCCCTGCAGCAGGGTGTTGACGGTCAGCCGGGCGTCCCTGGCGCACTCGTACAGCGCCCCGGACAGTTCTTCGGGCAGCCTCAGCCGCACCTCCCGGGAGGAACGCGCCCCGTGGGCCCGCGCCACCGGCCGGTCGAACGGCAGCCGGGTCGGCGCGGTCATGCCCGCGAGCACCCCCCGCCAGTGCCGCTCCGCCTCGGCCTGGTCCTGGCGTGCCAGCCACCCGACGTACTCCCGGTAGGGCGGGCGGCGCGTCACCGTGCCGGTCCGCCCCGTGGTGAGGGCGGCGTACTGTTCGAACACCTCCGACAGCACGTGCGAGGAGCTCCAGCCGTCCAGTGTCATGTGGTGGGCCGCCCACAGCAGTCGCACCTCGGTCTCGGACAGCCGCACGAGGTCCAGCCTGGCCAGCGGTGCGACTGCCAGGTCCAGCCGCCGCTCGGCCCGGCGTTCCCACAGCCGCCGCACCGCCTGCCGCCGCTCGGCCTCCGGCAGGTCCCGGAGGTCGTGGTGGGTGACGGGGAGCCGCACCCCGCGGTGGACCACCTGCACGGGCTCGGGGACGCCCTCCCAGATCACCGCCGTACGCAGGGCGGGTGTGCGGTCGACGACCCGCTGCCATGCCTCGGCCAGCGCCACCGGATCGGTGACCCCCTCCAGGACCATCGAGTAGTGGCCGGCGTAGACGTCCGACTCGGGCTCGGCCAGCGAGTGGAAGAGCATGCCGTGCTGCATGGGCGTCAGCGGGTAGACGTCCTCGATTCCCCTGCCGTCGCCGGCCAGCCGGTCCACCGTGGCCTGGTCCAGCCCGGCGAGCGGGAAGTCCGAGGGGGTGCAGCCGCCCGCGCCCGGCTCCGCGCAGTGCTCGACGATCTCCTCCAGCGCCGACATCATCCGCTCCGCCAGCGCCTCGACGCTCTCCCCGCGGTGCACGGCCGCCGAGTACGTCCAGCGGAACTCCAGCTCGTCGCCGTCGACGAGCCCGGTGATCTCAAGCAGGTGCCGCCTGACCTGCCCCGGGCTCCGCTCGGCGCCGGGGTGGGGCAGCCGCCCGCGCAGCAGCCCGCCCCGGCCGCCGGATCCGGCCTCGACCCGCCCGAGGTAGTTGAACCCCACCTCGGGAACCACCTCGGGAACACGGCCCGGCCGCCGGCCGCCGGGCACGCCGAGATAGCGCAGCGCGCCGTATCCCAGCCCCTGGCTCGGCACCGCGCGAAGCTGCTCCTTGACCGACTTGAGCGTCTCCCCCCAGCCGGGCGCGGACGGAAGGCGCAACGCGACGGGGAAGACCGTGGTGAACCAGCCGACGGTCCGCGACAGGTCGACGCCGGGGAACAGGTCGCCGCGGCCGTGGCCCTCCATCTCGACGAGGGCGGTGTCGCCGCCGGTCCACTCGCACAGCACCCTGCCCAGCGCGGTGAGCAGCACGTCGTTGATCTGGGACCGGTAGACCTCGGGCACGTCGCGCAGCAGCGCCCGGGTGCTCTCCGCGCTCAGCCTGGCGGTCACGGTACGCGCGGACGCGACAGTGTTATCGATGTGCCCGCCGTGCCCGCTGTACCCGCTGTGCCCTCCGTGCCCGTGCTCTCCGGCGACGTCCACCGGCAGCGCGGCGGCTCCGGCCGCGACCTCGTCCAGGCGGGCCCAGTGGTCCAGCTCGTGGTCGAGGCCGCCCGCCGCCACGTGATCCGCGAGACGGTGGGCCCACTCCAGGAAGGAGGTCGTCTTGGCGGGGAGCCGGATGTCCTGGCCCGCCTCGGCCTGCCGGTAGGCGGTCTCCAGGTCCGGCAGCAGGATCTGCCAGGAGACGGCGTCGACCACGAGGTGGTGGGCGGTCAGGAACAGCCGGGGGCGGTGCCCGTCGCCGAGCACGAAGAGCAGCGCCCGGAAAAGCGGGCCGACATCCAGCCGGAACCCCCGCTGCGCGGCCAGGATCTCCTCGCGCATCCGCTCCTCCCGGTCGGCGGCGCCGGTCTTGGACAGGTCGATCCGCCGCAGCGGCTCGCCGTCCTCGGCGGCGGCGTTGTGCTGCCGCCACCGCCCGCCGTCGTGCTCGGCACGCAGGCGCAGGGCGTCGTGGTGGGCGGGCAGCGCGGCCAGGGCGGCGCGCAACGCCGCCTCGTCGGGCTCCTCGCCGAGTTCGACGAACACCGCCTGGTTGAACCGGTCGACGCTGTCGGCGAGGTTCTCGAAGAACCAGTGCTGCACGGGCGTGAGCGGGACCTCTCCCGACACCGCCCGCTGCTCGGCGCGCGGCTGTTCCTCGGCGACCGCCTCCGCGGCCAGTTCGGCGACGGTCTGGCGCAGGAAGGTCTGCCTGGCCGTCACCCGCAGCCCGGCTTCGCGGGCGCGGGCCACGACCCGCAGGCCCAGGATGGAGTCGCCCCCGAGGTCGAAGAAGTTGTCGTCCACGCCCACTCGGTCCACGCCGAGCAGTTCCGACCAGACCTCGGCGAGGATCCTCTCGGCGGGGGTGCGGGGCTCGACGTAACGTGTCCCTGCCTCGCGGTCGCCGGTGGGCTCGGGCAGCGCGCGCCGGTCCACCTTGCCGTTGACCGTCAGCGGCAGGCGTTCCAGCGTGACGAACGCCGAGGGCACCATGTGCTCAGGCAGCCTCGCCCGCAGGAAGGCGCGCAGCCGGGCCGGGTCGGGTCCGCCGGAGGCGGCGGGGACGAGATAGCCGACGAGACGCGGGGCGCCCCGGGTGCCGCCGCTGACGGCCGCCGCCGCCGTGTCCACCGAGGGATGCCCGGACATGACGGCCTCGACCTCGCCGAGTTCGACCCGGAAACCTCTGATCTTGACCTGGTCGTCGGCGCGGCCCGCGTACTCCAGCTCGCCTCCCGGCAGCCAGCGCGCCCGGTCGCCGGTGCGGTACATGCGGGTGCCCGGCGGGCCGTACGGGTCGGCGACGAACCGCTCGCCGGTCAGCCCGGGACGGCGCAGGTAGCCGCGGGCCAGGCGGGGCCCGGCGAGGTAGATCTCACCGGGGACGCCGACGGGCGCCGGACGCAGCCGGTCGTCCAGCACGTAGGCGCGGACGCTGCGGAACGGGCGTCCGATGGGCACCGTCCCGGTGCGGGCGTCGTCCGGAGTCAGCGCCCGCGTCATGGTGGCGCCGATCGTGGACTCGGTCGGCCCGTAGCCGTTGAACATCCGCCGCCCGGCCGACCAGTCCCGCACCAGGCCCGGGGGGCACGCCTCGCCCGCGACGACCAGGGTCGTCCCCTCGGGGACGGCGTCGGCGGGCAGCACGGTCAGCGCGGTCGGGGGCAGGGTGAGGTGGGTGAGACGCTCGGAGCCGATGAGCTCGGCCAGCGGAGCTCCCGGCGCCCGCTCCTCCACGGTGGCGACCACCAGCGTGCCGCCGGACAGCAGGGCGAGCATGAGCTCCCAGAAGGCTCCGTCGAAGCTGAAGGACGCGAACTGCAGCACCCGCGTCCCCGGCCCCGCGCCCAGCCGCTCGCGCTGGGTGAGCACCATGTCGTACAGGCCGGTGTGGGGCACCACGACCGCCTTGGGGCGCCCGGTGGAACCGGAGGTGTAGATCACGTAGGCGGGATGCGCGGGGTCGGAGCGGAGCGGCCGGGGCCGCTCGGCGGGCGGGGCCTCGGTGTCCGGCTCGTCCAGCGTGACCAGGGGAACACCCCCCGGCAGCCGCTCCGCCACCTCCGCGGTGGCCAGGATGAGGATGGGAGCGGCGTCCTCCACCATCGTCCGGACGCGCTCGGCCGGGTGGTCGAGATCCAGCGGCAGGTACGCGGCGCCGCTCTTCAGGACGGCGAGGATCGCGACGACGGTCTCGGCCGACCGGGGAACGGCCACGGCCACGATCCGTTCGGGACCCGCGCCCCGCCCGGCCAGCAGCCTGGCCAGCCGGTCCGCCCGCCCGTCCAGCTCGCCGTAGGTGACGCTCCGCCCGGCGTGGACGACGGCGACCGCCGAGGGATCGGCCGCGACCTGCTCGGCGAACAGCTCGGGAACCGTGCGCGGCGCGGGGCCGCCGCCCTCGCCGCACCAGGTGGCGGTCAGCAGGCGGTGTTCCACGGTGTCCAGGAGGGGAAGGTCGGCGATCGGCCGGTCCGGGTCGTCCGCGATCGCGGTCAGGAGTGTCAGCAGGTGACCGGCCATCCGCCCGGCGGTGGCCGCGTCGAACAGGTCCGTGCTGTATCCGAGGTGGGTGACGAGCGCGCCGTCACGCTCGTAGAAGTCGAACGAGACGTCCATGGGTGCGACCAGCACCGGCGGAGGGATCTCCTCCACCCGTACACCGGGCAGCTCGACGGCCCCGCGCGGCGCGTTCTGCAGGTTGACCGCGACCTCGGCGAGCGGGAGCCGGCTGGGGTCGCGCTCGGGCCGCAGGACCTCCACCAGCCGCTGGAAGGGCACCTCGTCGTTGTCGAAGGCGTCCAGGACCGTGGAGCGCGCCTCGCCCAGGAAGGCGGTGAACGGCAGGGACTCGTCGACCTGGCAGCGCAGTACCAGGGTGTTGACGAAGAAACCGATCAGTCTCTCCAGTTCGACCCTGCCACGGCCGCTGGTCGCGGTGGCGACCGCGACGTCCCGCTGCCCGGAGTAGCGTGCGAGCAGGATCTGCACGGCGGCGACCAAGACCATGAACAGGGTGGCGCCGTGCTCTCGGCTCGTCTCCCTCAGCCGCGACAGCACGGCCGGGGGCACCTCGAAGACATGGGCCGCGCCCGCGGAGGTCCTGACCGGCGGCCGCAGCCGGTCGGTGGGCAGATCCAGCGGGGCGAGCCCGTCGAGCCGCTCGCTCCAGTGGGCGAGCATGCCGTCCAGTGCCGTACCGGACACCCGGTCCTGCTGCCAGGAGGCGAAGTCGGCGTAACGCAGGGGCAGCGGCGGAAGCGGAGACGGCTCGCCCGCGACCCCCGCGGCGTACAGCGCGTTCAGCTCCTCGGCGAACACGCCCATGGACCAGCCGTCGGTGACGATGTGGTGCGTGCTGAGGGCCAGCACGTGCTCGTCCGGCCCGAGCCGCAGCAGTCCGGCCCGGAACACCGGGCCCCGGCGCAGGTCGAAGGGGCGCTTGGCCTCCCGTAGCAGCCAGTCGCGCACCGGGGCCTCGCGGTCGCCGTCCGCGGGCACGCGCGCCCGCGTGACCTGGATCGGCACCTCGGCGGCCGGCTGTACGGTCTGCACGCCGTGGCCGTTCACCGAGTCGAAGGTGGTGCGCAGCGACTCGTGCCGCTCCACCAGGCGGTCGACGGCACCCCTGAGCACGTCCAGGTCCAGGTCACCGGTCAGCCGGAGCACCAGCGGGACGATGTACTCGGCGCTTCCGGGGTCCAGCTCGTACCTGAACCAGAGCCGCTGCTGGGCCGGTGACTGCGGCGACGCCCGCCGCGCGGGGGTCCGCGGGATCTCCTCCCGCTCCGGGGAGGCGGGGGCCTCGCCGGCCAGCCGCCGGAGCATCGCCTCGCGCAGGTGGTCGGGCAGTGCGGCCACCCGGCCGTCACGCGAAGAGGGGGCGTTCAATGTGTTCTCCCGTCCGGGTTCCGCTGGCCTGTTCACGAGCCCTGGCTCTGGGCGACCCGTTCGAAGGACGCCAGGATCCGCTCCTGCACCACCTCGGCCAGGGCACCGATGGTCGGGGCGGTGAAGAGCTCCCTCGGGGAGATCTCGACGTCGAACGCGCGCCGCACCCTGGAGGTCACCCGCAGGCCGGTGATGGAGTCGCCGCCCAGGTCGAAGAAGTCGTCGTGTGTCCCGACCCGCTCGACCGCGAGCACCTCCGCCCAGATCCGGCCGAGGGCCTCCTCGGTCGGGGTGCTCGGGGCGGCGTAGGCGGCGCGCACGGCTCCCCTGCTCTCCGGGTCCGGCAGCGCCCGCCGGTCCACCTTGCCGTTGGCGTTCAGCGGCAGCCGGTCCAGGGACACGAACGCGGAGGGAACCGTGTAGGCGGGCAGCCGCTTGGCCAGCGACCGTGCCAGGTCCTCGGGTGCGGGCCGCGCGCCTCCCGCGACCGGCACCACGTAGCCCACGAGATACTTGCGCCCCGGCGCCTCCTCGCGCGCGACGACCACCGCCTCGGCCACGTCCGGCCGGGCGCGCAGCGCGGCCTCGACCTCGCCGGTCTCGATGCGGAACCCGCGGATCTTCACCTGGTCGTCGGTCCGGCCGAGGAACTCGAGGTCGCCGTCGGCCCTCCAGCGGACCCTGTCCCCGGTGCGGTACAGGCGGCCCCCGGCGTCGAACGGATCGGCGACGAACCGCTCGGCGGTGAGCGCGGGCCTGCCGAGGTAGCCCCTGGCCAGGCCGCTTCCCGCGAGGTACAGCTCGCCGGGGGCGCCGGGCGGCACCGGGGCGAGATCGCGGCCCAGCACGTAGGCGCGCGTGTTGTCCATCGGGCGGCCGATCGGCGCGATACCGGACCTGGCGAGCTCCGGCGTCAGCTCGCCGCAGATGGCGAAGGTCGTGGTCTCGGTGGGCCCATAGCCGTTGTGCACCCGCGTCGCCAGGCAGTGCTCCATCACCCGCAGTATCGCCGCCGGTGGGACGGCATCGCCTCCCGCCCACACCTCGCGCAGTCCGGCGAAGCACTCGGGCAGTTCCTCGGCGAAGAGGTTGAACAGCGCCGCGGTGAGGAACATCCCGGTGACGCCGTGCCCGGCGACCATGCGCCGCAGGCTCCGGGCGTCCAGCTCGCCCTGGGCGACGACGACCCGGCCGCCGGCCAGCAGCGGGACCCACATCTCGTAGGTGGCCGCGTCGAAGGCGTGTGGGGAGTGGAAGAGAACCCGCTCGTGCCCTCCGGAGCGCCACCGGCGGTCCATCGCCAGACTCACGATGTTGCGGTGGGTGACCGCCACCCCCTTGGGGGTCCCGGTCGAGCCGGAGGTGTACATCACGTACGCCAGCCGGTCGGGGTCGGCCACGGCGGCCGGGCCCGCGAGCGGGGGGCCGTCCAGGGTCGTGCCGCCGTCGTCGTCCACCACCAGCACCCGCGCCCCGAGCCCGCCGGTCGCCGAGACCGTCGCCCGGTCCGTCAGCACGACCACCGCAGCGGTGTCCCGCAGGATCCAGCGCAGCCGCTCTGGCGGGTAGCCCGGGTGCAGGGGGACGTAGGCGCCGCCGGCCTTGAGCACCGCGAGCATCGAGACCAGCGCGTCGGCCGTGCGAGCCTGGAGGACGGCCACCCGCGACTCCGCGGTCACCCCCAGGGACGCCAGGTGGCGTGCCAGCCGGTCGGCGCGCTCGTCCAGCTCGGCATAGCCGAGGCTCTCCCCCTCCGACACCACGGCCGGCTCGCCGGGAACGGCGCGCGCCCGCTCGGCGAACAGCTCGTGCACGCACCGCGCGGGGATGTCGCGGGCCGTGTCGTTCCACTCCACCAGCATCCGGTGCCGTTCGCGCCGGGTCTGCGAGGGCAGCGACCCGATGGCCCGTGCCGGGTCGGCCGCGATCTCCTCCAGCAGCGCGGCCAGGTTCTCGCCGAGCCGGCGCACGGTCGCGGCCTCGAACAGCGCCCCGTCGTGGAGCAGCACGAAGGACAGCTCCTCACCCGGATAGACGACCAGGTTGAGGGGGTGGCCGTTCACCTCGGCGGCGTCGACGTCCCGCAGCCGCACGCCGGCGGCGTCGGCCGGGGCGTGGTCGATCGGGTAGTTCTCGAAGACCACGACGCTCTCGAAGAGCTGGGCGCCGGGTCGCAGCTCGCTCCAGGAGCGCACCTGGGGCAGCGACACGGAGTCGTGCTCGCGCGCCCGCGCCTGCTCCTCCTGCAGCTCGCGCAGCCAGGGCAGCAGTGCGCGGCTCTCGTCCACGGCGACCCGGACCGGCAGCGTCTCGATGAATATGCCGATCATGGACTCCGCGCCGGCCAGGTCCGCGGGACGGCCGGAGACCGTCGCGCCGAAGCAGACGTCCGACTCGCCGCCGTAGCGGGAGAGCAGGATCCCCCAGGCTCCCTGCAGGAGGGTGTTGAGCGTGAGCCGGCCGTTCCTGGCGTGTTCGGCGAGCCGCCGCGAGACCTCGGCCGGCAGCTTCACGTTCACCCGGCCTGCCGCCCTGGGCCGGTGGTCCGGTGCGGGCGGCCGGTCGTACGGCAGGGGCGTCGGCTCCGTGAACCCGGCGAGCGCCCCGCGCCAGTACGCCTCGGCGTCGGTGTCGTCCAGGCCGAGCAGCCGCTCGACGTGGTCGCGGAAGGGGCGGCGGGCCGCCGGCCGCCAGGCCCGCCCCTCGCGGCGCGCGGCGTAACAGGAGAGCACGTCCGCGAGCAGCCGGTGGACGCTCCACCCGTCCAGCAGGATGTGGTGCAGGGTCCAGACGACCCGCACCCGGGTGTCGTCGAGCCGGATGATCGCCAGCCGGGTGGGCGGGGACGCGGCGAGGTCCAGCCCGGCCTGCCGGTCCCGCGCGAGCAGCCGCTCCAGCTCCGCTCTCTGCTCCTCCTCCGGCAGGTCACGCCAGTCGTGATGGGCGATCGGCAGCCGGGCCCTGTGGTGGACCACCTGGAGCGGGTGGTCGAGCCCCTCCCAGGCGACGGAGGTGCGCAGCACCGGGGTCCGCTCCGCGACGAGCCGCCACGCCTCGCCGAGTTCCTGGGGGGCGGCCACCCCTTCGACCGTCATCTCGAACCGGGCCGTGTAGACGTCGGAGCCGGGTGCCATCAGGCAGTCGAAGAGCATGCCGCTCTGGGTGGGGGTGAGGGGGTAGACGTCCGCCACCGTACGGCCGGTGCCGACCAGCGCGTCGAGGCTCGCCTGGTCCAGGCGGGCCAGCGGGAAGTCCGAGGGGGTGCGGCCGCCCGCGCCCGGCTCCGCGCAGTGCCCGACGATCCGCTCCACGGTCGCGGCGAACTCGTGGGCCAGGCGCTCGACGGTGGCGGGCTCGTGCAGGTTCGGCGAGTAGTACCAGGTGACCTGGAGCCGCCCGGACCTGACGGAGCCGACGACGTCGAGTACGTGCGGCCGGTTGTCGCGCGGATCCTGGAACAGCTCGATGCCGGAGATCTCCCGGTAGAGGTCCCCGTCCCCGGTCTCGGTGTCGAACCGGCCGAGGTAGTTGAGGCAGATCTGGGGGACGGGATCGCCGGCGAGCGCGGACCCGTCCCGGTAACGCAGCGCGCCGTACCCCAGACCGCGCCGGGGAACCGCCCGCACCTGTTCCTTGACCGACTTGAGGAGGCCGCCCAGGTCCTGTTCGCGGGGGACGTCCAGCGCCAGGGGGAAGTAGCTGGTGAACCACCCGACCGTGCGCGTGAGGTCCACGTCGGGGAAGATCTCCTCCCGTCCGTGGCCCTCCAGGCCGAGCAGGACGCGGTCGCGCCCGGCCCATCCGGACACGACCCGGGCCAGGGCGGCCAGCAGCACGTCGGTGATCTCGGTGCGGTAGACGTCGGGAACCTCGCGGAGCAGCGCCCGGGTGGTGGTCTCGTCGAGCTCGACGGACACCTCGCGGACGGTCTGCACGGTGTTCGGGCCCCGCTCGCCGAGGGACCCGTCGAGGGTCCCGTCGAAGGGCCCGTCGAAGGGCAGGACCGCCGCGGCCCCGGCACGGCCCACCTTCGCCCAGTGGCCGAGTTCGTCGTCGAAGCCCCCGGCCTGGACGTGCCCGGCCAGACGGAGGCTCCAGTCCTGGAACGAGGTCGTCCCGGGGCCGAGGTCGACGCTCTCCCCCCGCAGGATCTGCCGGTACGCGGTGCGCAGGTCCTCCAGCAGGATGCGCCACGACACACCGTCCACCACGAGGTGGTGTGCGGTCAGCAGCAGTCGCGGTCCGCGGCCGGTGCTGAGCAGCACCGCCGCGATCAGCGGCCCGTCGCCGAAGTCGACACGGGCCTGCGCGGCCGCCGTCTCCCGCTCGACTGCGGCGTCGAGTTCGGCGTCGGCGACGCCGGACAGGTCGGCCCCGCGCAGGATCACCTCGTCCCCCGCCGCCACGACGCGCTGCGACCACTCTCCCCGGGTGAACTCGAAGCGCGACCGCAACGCGTCGTGCCGCTCGACCAGTGCCGCGACCGCCGCCCGCAGGGCCGTCTCGTCGACGTCGTCCGCCAGTTCCACGGTGACGAACTGGTTGAAGACCTCGGGAACCGTGAACCTCTCGAAGAGGAAGTGCTGGATGGGGGTCAGCGGTGCCCGGCCGCCCGTTCCCGCGCCCGCTGTACTCTCGGTGCCCTCCGTGTTCCCGGGGCTTCGCACCTCGGTCACGTGCGGGCTCAGCGCCGCGATCGTCTGCCGCTGGAACAGGTCCCTGGAGGTGAGCCGCAGCCCCGCCCTCCTCGCCCTGGACACGAGCTGGATGGCGAGGATGGAGTCGCCGCCGAGGGCGAAGAAACCGTCCTCGACACCGACCCGGTCGACGCCCAGCACCTCGGCCCAGATCCCGGCCAGTTCCCGCTGCACCGAGTCGCCCGGCGGGACGTAGCCGCCGCCTGAGTCCCGGGGGGCGCCGGGAACCGGCAGGGCGGCGCGGTCCACCTTGCCCCGCACGGTCAGCGGGAACTCCTCCAGGACGACGATCGCGGCGGGCACCATGTGGTCCGGCAGCACCGTGCCCACGAAGGCTCGCAGGTCGGCGGGATCCGGCTCGGCGTCGCCGGCGGGGACCACGTATCCGGTCAGCGCCAGGCGCTCGTGGCCTGGCCTGGCCTCGGTGGCCACGACGACGGCGCCGGCCACGCCCGGGTGGCTCTGCAGCGCGCTCTCGATCTCCCCTGGCTCCACCCGGAAGCCGCGGATCTTCACCTGCTGGTCGGTGCGGCCGAGATACTCCAGCTCCCCTCCGGGCAGCCGGCGGACGAGGTCCCCGGTGCGGTACATCCGTCCGCCCGGGGCTCCGAACGGGTCGGCGACGAACCGCTCGGCGGTCAGGTCCGGCCGGTTCAGGTAGCCCCTGGCGAGACCGGTGCCCGCGAGGTACAGCTCACCGGGGACCCCCACGGGCACCGGGTTGGCGTAGCCGTCCAGGACGTACGCGGCGGTGCCCGCGACGGGCGAGCCGATGGGGGGCAGCCCCCCGGCCCGGCCGGCGTCCTGCCAGGTGACGTCGCCCGCGGTGGCGACGACCGTGACCTCGGTCGGACCGTAGTTGTTGACCAGCCGGTACGGCGCCCCCCGGCGCGGGCGGCGGCGGAGCACGTCCCCGCCGGTCAGGACCGCGCGCAGTGCGGTGGCGGCGAAGCCGGGCTCGTCCAGGACGGAGTCCAGCCGGGGCGTGGGCAGGAAGCAGATCGTGGTGCCCATCCCGGCGAACCAGTCCACCAGCGCGGCGGGGTCGTCCAGCGTCTCCCTGTCGGGCAGGGCCACCCGGGCCCCGGCGCAGAGGTAGGGCCACACCTCCCACACGGCGGCGTCGAATCCCAGCGACGCGACCTGCGAGGCCCGGTCCTCGCTGACCACCTCGAACTCCGCCACATGCCAGGCGCACAGGTCGGACAGGTTCCGGTGCTCGACCATCACGCCCTTGGGACGGCCCGAGGAACCGGAGGTGTAGACGATGTAGGCCAGGTCCCCGCCGGCCACGGCGACGTCCGGTTCGGTGATCACCTGGTGGGCCTCACCGGGGCCGCCCGCGTCCAGCGGCACGACCGCGGCGTCCAGGCCGCGGGCCCGGACCTCCGTCACGCCGTCGGCCAGCACGACCGGTGCTCCGGTGTCGGCCACCACGTAGGCCAGCCGCGCGTGTGGGGTGTCCGGGTCGAGCGGCACGTACGCGCCTCCGGCCTTCAGCACGCCGAGGAGCCCCGCCACCAGCTCGGGGCCGCGCTCCGCGCACGCCACGACGGGCACGCCGGGGCCCACGCCGAGGGCGCGCAGCCGGTGGGCCACCCGGTTGGCGCGCTCGTCCAGCTCGGCGTAGGTCCACCTTCGCTCCCCGCACTCCAGCGCGACGGCGTCCGGTGCCCGCCGGACCCGCTCGGCGAACAGGCGGTGCACGGGGAGGTCCGCCCGGCGGTCCCTGGCCCGGCCGTTCCATCCGGCCAAGGACCGCCGCTCGGCCTCGGTCAGCAGGGGCAGCCGGGCGAGCGGCCGGTCGGGGTCCTCGGTCACCGCGGCCAGCAGGACTTCCAGGTGACCGGCCATCCGCTCGGCCGTCTCCCGGTCGAACAGGTCGGTGCTGTACTCGATCATCACGTCCAGCGCCCCGTCGCGCTCGACGAACTCCAGGGTGAGGTCGAAGATCGCCGACACGTGCGGGAGCCGGAAGCCCTCGGTGCGCGCGCCGGCGAACTCCAGCGGCCTCTCCGGTACGTTCTGCAGCGCCACCATCGCCTGGACCAGCGGGGTCCGGCTCGGGTCGCGGCCGTCGCTCAGCTCGTCCACCAGGCGTTCGAACGGGACGTCCTGGTTGCCGAAGGCGCCGAGCACGGTCTCGCGCACCCGGCCGAGGAAGTCGGTGAAGGACAGGCTGCCGTCGACCGCCGACCGGAGCACCAGGGTGTTGATGAAGCAGCCGACGAGCGGTTCCAGCTCGGGGCGGTCGCGCCCGGAGATGGGGGTGCCGACCGCGATGTCCCGCTGGGAGGAGTAGCGGGCGAGCAGTACCTGGCAGGCGGCGACCAGCGTCATGAACAGCGTGGCGTCGTTGCGCGCGGCGAGCCCGTTGAGCGCCGCGGTGAGCCCGGGAGGCAGGGTGAAGCGGTGTGCCGCTCCGGCGGAGGAGCGCACCGCCGGGCGCGGCCGATCGGTGGGCAGTTCGAGGGGGGACAGACCGGCCAGCTGCTCCCGCCAGTAGCCGAGCTGGTCCCGCATGGCCTCCTCCGTCCAGCGTTCGCGCTGCCAGACGGCGTAGTCGGCGTACTGCACGGCCAGCGGCGCCAGCTCGGCCCGGCCGCCCTCCCTGGCGGCGCCGTACAACCTGCTCAGCTCGTCGGCGAGCACGTTCATGGACCAGGCGTCGATCACCGAGTGGTGTACGGCCAGCACCAGCAGATGCTCGCGTCCGGCACGGCGCAGCAGCGTCATCCGCAGCACGGGGCCGCGTCCCAGATCGAACGGGAGGCTCACCTCCCGGCGCAGCAGGCGCTCCAGTTCCTCCTCGCCGAGCCCGGAGGCGTCCACGACGGTCAGCGGGACCTGAAGGTCCTTCGCGGGGTGGACGATCTGGACCGGCTCGCCGCCGGTCGAGGAGATGGTCGTCCGCAGCGACTCGTGCCTGGCGACGAACTCGCGCAGGGCCGACTCCAGCGCGGCGGGATCGAGTTCGCCGAGCAGCCGGTAGCCGAACCGGACGTTGTAGTCGGCGGCCTCGGGGTCGAACTCGTGGAAGAACCAGAACCGCCGCTGCGCGAAGGAGAGCGGCAGGTCCCCGGTGCGGGGCACCGGCACGACGGCACCGTCGGTCCCGGTCCCGGTCCCGGTGGCGGCCGGGGTGACCGACGCCGCCAGCGCGGCGATCGTGCGCAGCTTGAAGACGGCACGGGCGGGAAGTTCGGCGCCGAGTGCCGCCCTGATCCGCGGGAGCACCCGGAAGGCGAGCAGGGAGTTCCCGCCGAGTTCGAAGAAGTCGTCCTCGACACCGACCCGCTCGACGCCCAGCACCTCGGCCCAGATGCCGGCGATCGCCCTCTCCGCATCGTTGCTCGGGGGCCGGTGACCGCCGCCCGTACCGTCCTGCCGGGTCGGCGCGGGCAGTGCCCCGCGGTCGAGTTTGCCGCTGGCCGCCAGCGGCAGCCTGTCCAGGGTGAGGAACACCGAGGGGATCATGTGCTCGGGGAGTGTCCGCGCCAGGAACTCGCGCAGCTCCGCCGCCGTCGGGGCCGCCTCGCCCGCCGGGACGAGATAGGCCAGCAGGCGCGTGTCCTCCGAGCCCTCGGCGGAGGGCACCACGGCGACCTGGGCGATCGCGGGATGTCCGGCCAGCGCCGACTCGACCTCGCCCGGCTCGACGCGGTGGCCCCGGATCTTGACCTGGTCGTCGGTGCGCCCCAGGTATTCCAGGTCCCCTCCCGGCAGGCGCCGCACCAGGTCTCCGGTGCGGTACATCCGCTCGCCCGGCCCGCCGTACGGGTCGGCGACGAAGCGCTCGGCGGTCGCTCCCGGCCTGCCGTGGTAGCCGCGGGCCAGCCCGGCGCCCGCCACGTACAGCTCTCCGGGTACGCCCTCCGGGACGGGGCGCAGGGATCGGTCCAGTGCGTAGGCGCGGGCGCCGCGCATCGGACGGCCGATCGCGACGGGCCCCCGGAGCGGCCCCGCCTCCGGCTCGACCCGGAAGGAGACGCAGCCGACCGTCGCCTCGGTCGGGCCGTACTCGTTGACCACCGCCACCCCGGGGTGCCGTGCCCGCCACCGGTCGAGCACCTCGCCCTGGAGTGCCTCCCCGCCGATCACCAGTTCCGCCGTCGGCGAGCGGTCCTCCGGCAGGTTCTCCAGGATCGGCAGGTGACTGGGGGTGATCTTCAGAAACGACGGCCGGTCTCCGGAGCCGCCGTCCAGCTCGCCGGCCTCGATCCGGCCGCCCGCGGCGAGGGTGCCCCACAGCGCGGTCACCGTCAGGTCGAAAGACGTCGACGAGTGCAGCGGCGCGACCCCCGCCAGCCCCGGGTAGTCGCGCTCGCAGCAGGCCAGGTAGCTCGCGAGTTGCCGCCGCTCGACCAGCACGCCCTTGGGGCGGCCCGTGGAGCCGGAGGTGTAGATCGCGTACGCCAGGTTCATCGGGCCCGCCTGGCGGTCGGGCGCGGTGACCGGCCGGTCCGCGATCATCGGCCCCTCGTCGTCCAGGCAGACCACCCGCGCGGCCGTCGCGGGCAGCCGGGCTCGCAGGTGCGCCTGGGTCACGACCGCGGCCGCGCCCGCGTCTCCGATGGCGAAGGCCAGGCGGCCGGCCGGGTTGTCCGGGTCCAGCGGCAGATAGGCGCCGCCGGCCTTGAGCACTCCCAGCAGCGCCACGACGAGTTCCACGCCGCGCTCCGCGAAGACGCCGACGAGCGTGTCCGGGCCGACGCCGCAGGCGCGAAGGTGGTGCGCCAGCTGGTTGGCCCGCGCGTCGAGCCGCCCGTAGTCGAGTGTCTCCCCGGCCGAGGCGACGGCCGTCGCCCGGGGGGCACGGCGCACCCGCTCGGCGAACAGCTCGAGCAGGCACCGGTCCCCCGGTGACTCGGCACCCTTACCGGACGGCGGTGTGGCGGCGCCCTCGGGCGCGGGTACGGACGGTGCGTCGTGGGTCACGCTGACTCCTGCCTTCGAGGACGTGTCCGATGACGGTTCGGCTAGTAGATGACGCGGGAGGAGGCGCCCAGCCTGAACTCCCTGGACTTGCGCAGGTCCCTCGCCACGTTCAGACGGCGCAGCCAGCGGTCCGTCCCGTCGAAGCGCGCGCTGAAGGGGCTGCGCCCGTGGACGGCCCTGTAGTTGTCGATGAGGCAGATGTCACCCGGCTTGAGGACGACCCCGGTCATCGCGGAGTCCAGCGCCGTCCCGAACGCGGCAAGCGCTTTGCCCGCGTCCTCTTCCTGGATCCCGTCCATGTAGTGCGGGTCGATACGGATATACGGGTCGTCAGGATCGCCGAAAAGGACCGCGACAGGCTCGGGAGTGTCCAGGGCCAGGTCGACCTGCCGGTAACTGCGTTTCCTTAGATCCGCGACCTTCGTATCCTCGTCGGTCACCGCGGCCCGATTCTCCGGGCGATGCGAGTCGTCCGGAAGAATGTAGAAGCGTTCCTGCGACAGAATGGCTCTGGCGGCATCGTCGATACGCACGTCGGAAACGTCGGCATAGGTCGTCTCGACCTCGTCGGGATTGCGCAGGCACAGCAGGCCGAGATAGTCGGTGCGCAACGGATGGAAGGCGTCCTCGGTGTGCCAGACGAGCGTTTCCGCACTGCTCCAGCCGATCTGCTCGTGTTCGTAGCCCTTGATCGGGAAGACGTCGTGCATGATGTAGCCGCCCTGCTGCGTGGCCCATCCGATGGGGTCTCCCAGTAAGGACGCGATGAGGAAGAACGCGATGTCGTGCCCGATGGTGGGCGAGGGCACCGGCTTGTTCTTCCAGTCCGCCGGGGTCGGGCCGATGCTCGCGTCGTCCACCGGAAGCCCGGAGATCAGCAGGATTCCGGACGGCTCCGCGAGGCGGAACTCGTTGAGCGCCCTGCGGAGACGTCGCGGAAGTTCCTCGGCATACGTCCGGCTCTCGCGCTGGAAATCAGCGGACTCGACGGTCTGGTAACGCTGGGAGAGATCCCGGACGATTTCTTCGATCACCATGACGTCGTCGTCCAGCAGATGTATTGACAGCACGCTTAACTCCCTCTGCCAACGGCAATCGGTTCCTCGGAATCACCGTGCCCAGGGCGGCCATTCGCCCCCGGCCCTAATCGAGCCTCCGACATGCCGGGGCCGGGTTCAACGTCTTTGACTTAGGGGCTAAACAGCGCAGTCAGAGCGGGCTTCGTGCTAACGTCGTATTTGGTTCTAATCCTCCGGACCGGCCTTTTCCAGGTCGCCGCCCTGTCGATCCGCCGACGCGGGACACCGTAGGTCAGGCATCTCCGGAGCCGAGGCCGTCACCTTCGCGGCCGGCAGTTTCCCAGAACGCCATCGGCAGCATTAGGGAGAACTACATTGCGCCTATCGGGCCTCACCCGGGTGACCAGCGCCGCCGCGCATCTGCAGGTTTTCGCGATATCCGGGATCAGCGCGGTGCTGTTGACCAGGGCCTATCTCCAACGGGCCGGTTATCCCCAGCTCGGCGGAGGGAGCCTGCACATCGCCCACGTCCTGTGGGGCGGCCTGCTGATGACGGTGGGCATGGGCGTCACGCTCGCGTTCCTCGGCCAGGCCGCGCGGACCTGGGGTGCCGTCCTCGGCGGGGTCGGGTTCGGGTTGTTCGTCGACGAGGTCGGCAAGTTCGTCACCCAGACGACCGACTACTTCTACCGGCCGGCCGCGGGGATCATCTACCTGACCTTCGCCCTCCTGGTCGTGCTCTCCCAGTGGCTGAAGGGCCGGACCGACTTCTCCCGGCGTGAGCGCACGGCCAACGCCGTCTACGCGGCACTCGTCGGAGTGACCTCGGGGCTGACCGTGCAGCAGCGGCACGCCGCCGTGCGACTGGTCCAGGGCTCCGACGACGCGCTCGACGCGGCGGCGGTCCGGTTGCTGGGCATGGTCCCGGCCCGGGAGACGGCTCCAGGGCCGCTGCGCACCGGCCTGACCCGCGCCCGCGCCGCCCTCGACGGCCTGACGCGCCGTCCCCTGCTCGTCGCCCTCGCGGTGGTGTATCTCATCGTCCAGGCGCTCCTGCCCCTGGTGGGCCTCGGGCTGGAGAACGCCTACGGCACGCTTGACGGCGAGCGGGAGTGGGGGGCGGTGATCGGCATGGCCGTCTCGGCGGCGATCACGGTGGCGCTGGGCCTGTGCGGCGCGGTGCGGCTGCGCGGGAACCGGATGGCGGCCTTCCGGCTGCTCAACGCCGCGCTGCTGGTCGACATCCTCTTCGGCCAGGTCTTCGCGTTCGTCATGAACCAGTTCTCCGCGGTGCCCGGTCTGGCGGCCGACCTGCTGCTCCTGGCGATCATCTCCGCCGAGGTCCGCCGGCTGCGCGAGCCGGCCTGAGGGGCGCGACGGCCTGGCCGCCATCGGATCGACGGTCAGGCCGACGACGGCTCGGCCATCGCCACGGCGATCTTCCGCGGCCCGGTGAACGGCTCGCGGCCGTGCGAGGTCAGCATGTTGTCGATGACCAGAACGTCGTCCTGACGGTAGTCGAACCGCACGGACGCCGACCGGTAGCAGTCTCGCAGGTGGCCGACGACCGCGTCGGGGATCGTCCCGCCGTCGCCGTAGTAGGTGTTGCTCGGGAGGTTCTCCTCCCCGCACATCTCCAGCAGCCCCAGCCGCACCCCTTCGGGAAGGGTGCTGAGGTGGAAGAAGGTCGCGTGGTTGAACCACACCGGGTCGCCGGTGACCGGGTGACGGTGCACGGCCTGGCGGACCGCCCTGGTCCGCAGCCGGTCGCCGCCGAGCCACTCCGTCCGCACGCCGTTGCCGCGGCAGTAGTCCGTGACCTCGTCCTCGCTGTCGGTGTTGAACGCCTCGCGCCACGACATGCCGAGCTCGTCGCTGTAGTTACGGACCACCATCCACCCTCGCCGCGCGAACTCCTCACGGATCGACGGGTCCACCCTGTCGTGGACGGCACGGGTGGAGGCCAGGGGCGTGGCCCCCTGGGACGACGGCGGTCGCAGGCAGTGGAAGTAGAGCACCATCGGCCATACCGTCTGGTAGGAGTTCTCGTTGTGCAGGAAGATCTCCTCCTGCGAGGGGTAGTCGGTCGAGGTGTAGACATTGCCCTTGATCACGCTGCGCGGGGACGAGCGCTCCGCGTAGGTCAGCGGCGCCCCCGACAGCTCGCGTACGACCTCGTCGAAACCGTCGACGCCGCCGACCTCGAAATCGCGGAACAACACCGCGCCGTGCGCGGTGAGGCTCTTGCGGATCTCCTGCCGGTCGGACCTCACCAGGCCGGAGATCCGGGCACCTCCGCCCTCGATGACAAGGGGCAGTTCGTGGCCGGTCACGGCCGGTCCCCCATCGCCTCGGCCAGGCTCCTCGGACGCATGTCGGTCCAGTTGTCCGTGATGTAGTCCAGGGCGGCCTGCCGGTCCGTCTCGGGCAGGACCACCGTCCAGCCCGCCGGCACCTCGACGAACGCGGGCCACAGGGAGTGCTGCCCCTCGTCGTTGACCAGCACGAGGTAGGTGCCTTCCGGATCTTCGAAGGGGTTCGAGTTCATGGCGCTCTCCTTTTTCGGAGGTTCTCCGTGCACCAGGCGTGCCGGAGCGGGGGTCAGTTGCGCTGGGGAGACAGGAAGAGCTCCCCGTGCAGCAGCGCCACCCCCAGGGAGGTGAGGGTGTGCAGTGCCGTGTTGCGGTTGCGGGCAGTGGTGATCAGTCCGGCCTTGCGCAGTACGGTGGCGTGCTTGCTGGCCCCCGCGAGAGAGATACCGAGCCGCTCGGACAGGCCGCCGGTGGTGCAGCTCTCGGCCAGCGCCTGGAGCGCCGCCGCCCTGGTGTGCCCGACCAGGGCGCCGAGCGCCTCGTCGTCGGGTACCGGTGCCCCGGCCAGGTCGGACAGGGAGGCCGGGGTGCACGGCGCCGAGACCACCAGGGCGGGCAGCCCCGTCTCGTGCTCGGTGTCGAGGAAGAGGTAGTTCCTGCCCTGCAGGAACAGCGAGGGGCTCAGCAGCAGGCCGCGCCCGCGCAGATGGACGTCACGGTCCTCGCCGTCGGGGATCTCCAGCACCGGCGGGTTCCAGCACAGCCTGGGGTGCAGCGTCTCAAGCAGGCACTCGACGCCATTGCTGATCGTTATCCGGCCGTACGCCTCGCGCTCGGACTCCAGGTAACCTCGCACCCTGCTCCAGTACGGCAGCACCGCCACCTGACAGAACCCCAGCACGGTGGCGCTCACCCGCCGGCTGGTCCACTCGTCGGCCGCGGAGCGCGTCTCGGCTCGCCCGGGAGAGCGCTCGACCAGTTCCAGCAGCTCCGTCGGCGCCCGGCGTTCACGGACCAGCTGTTCCACGCTGCCGACGCCCTCGCCCAGCCGATCACGCACATGCCTTCGCCACCCGTTCAGGGCGGCTCCTCCGTTGCGACCGAAGATGTCCAGCGCGAACACGCTCTCGGCCACCGGCCCGAGGCTCGCGACCATGCGCAGGCGTGCCAGGTCCTCAACCGTGAAATGAATCCTCAACACCGCGGCCCCCAGCGTTGTAGAAAGATTGGCTGTTCTGTGTTGTTGAAAAGCAGGTCACGCCTCTCCGCGGAGGCTCCGGCAAATGATGGCCCGCCCTGCGCGCGGACTATTCGATCTCGGCAGGCGCCGGGCAATGCCCAGGGCCGTCCGCAAGGATCCCCCAGGAAACCGAGAGTGATATTCTCACCACTCTCCCATTGGCTCTGTCAATAAGATCAACCTAACTCCGACGCCGAGCGGAAGTCAACTCTCGTTGCCGAAAGCTCCAAATCTCATACACACCAGTTGATGCGCTCGCCTTCTAAACAGCTGCTGAGCTGCGAAAATCTCTGGATCTCTCGATCACTGAGAGCATGGCGGCACCGGTTCTCGACAGCCGGATGACCGGGAAAACATCTCCTTCGAATCGGCGACCGGCCCATTACTCAGCGTACCGAAAGCGCGCCTGACCGCCCTGTTTAGCTATCAAGTCAATGATGTGGAGCCGGACCGCGCTTTTGGTACAGGCTTTCAACAATGCCGGGGTGGATGACACGCCGAGCCGCACCTTTCACGTCACCCGGCGTTCACCCGGTGTTCCGTTCTCACGCGCAGGGATAAGGGTTCAGAATGGTCAAAAGCGTAGTTATCGTCGGAGGTGGCACGTCGGGCTGGATGACCGCCTCGTACCTGCGGGCGGCTTTCGGCGACCGGATCGACGTGACACTGGTCGAGTCGAAGAACGTGCCCACCATCGGGGTCGGAGAGGCGACCTTCAGCACGATCCGCCACTTCTTCAACTATCTGGGCCTGGACGAGCGCGAGTGGATGCCGGAGTGCCAGGCCACCTACAAGCTGGCGATCCGGTTCGAGAACTGGCGCTCCCAGGGCCACCACTTCTACCACCCGTTCGAGCGCCTGCGCGCCGTGAACGGGTTCCCGCTCACCGACTGGTGGCTGAACGAGCGCCCCAGCGGCCGGTTCGACAAGGACTGCTTCGTCATCGCCTCGCTCTGCGACGCGAACCGGTCTCCCCGCTATCTCTCCGGAGCACTGTTCGAACAGGACTTCACCGAGGGCGGCGCGGAGCGCGGCCACCGCACCACGCTGACCGAGCAGGACACTCAGTTCCCCTACGCCTACCACTTCGACGCCGCGCTGCTGGCGAGGTATCTCACGAGGTACGGCACCGACCGCGGCGTCCGTCACGTGCTCGACGACGTGGTGAGCGTGAACCTCGACGAGCGCGGCTGGATCGGCGACGTCGTCACCAAGGAGCACGGCGCGCTGGCAGGCGACCTGTTCATCGACTGCACCGGCTTTCGCGGGATGCTGCTGAACAAGGCACTCTCGGTGCCCTTCATGTCCTACCAGGACACCCTGCCCAACGACCGGGCCGTGGCGCTGCGGGTGCCGGTGGACATGGCCGAGCGGGGCATCCGCCCCTGCACCACGGCCACGGCTCAGGAGGCGGGGTGGATCTGGACGATCCCGCTCTTCGGCCGCGTCGGCACCGGCTACGTCTACGCCAGTGACTACTGCACGCCCGACGAGGCGGAGCGGACCCTCCGCGAGTTCGTCGGCCCGGCCGCGGACGACCTCGAGGCCAACCACATCCGCATGCGGATCGGCCGGAGCGAGAGCTCCTGGGTGAACAACTGCGTCGCCATCGGACTGTCGAGCGGGTTCGTCGAACCGCTGGAGTCCACCGGCATCTTCTTCATCCAGAACGCCGTCGAACAGCTCGTCAAGCACTTTCCCAGCGAGCGCTGGGACGACCGGCTGCGCCAGTCCTACAACCGCCAGGTCGCCAATGTGATGGACGGCGTGCGCGAGTTCCTGGTGCTGCACTACCACGCCGCGGCGCGAGCCGACAACGACTACTGGAAGGACGCCACGACCCGCCAGGTACCCGACGGGCTGGCTGAACGCCTGGAGCAGTGGCAGGTCAAGCTGCCCGACTCCGAGACGGTCTTCCCCCACTACCACGGGTTCGAGCCCTACTCCTACACCGCCATGCTCCTGGGGCTGGGCGGCCTGCCCGTGCAGGCTCCGCCGGCACTGAGGCTGTTCGACGGCGCCGCGGCCTCCAGGGAACTGCGGATCGTCCGCGACCAGTCCCGTGAACTGGTCGGCAGGCTGCCCAGCCAGTACGAGTACTTCGCGCGCCTGCACGACCTGCCCCCCGAGCGGCGGGTCGCGCACGGAGCACCGCGATGAAGGATCCGCTGGTCGGCCTCTCCCCCTTCGACATCCCTTTCGGGCCCTCCTTCGAGCCCCCCTCGGCGCCGGCGGTCGATCCGGCGCGGTTCCGGTCGCTGATGTCCGCCTTCCCCAGCGGGGTCGCCATCGTGACGACCGCCGAGCCCGGCGGCAGGCCATGGGGGATGACCTGCTCCTCGGTGTGCAGCGTCGCGCTGGACCCGCCGACCCTGCTCGTGTGCGTCCGCAGGCTCAGCCCTACGCTGAAGGCGATGCTGAGGCTGTCGACCTTCACCGTGAACCTTCTGCACGACCGCGCGCGCTACGCGGCGGAACTCTTCGCCTCGGGGACCCCGGACCGCTTCGAGCGGGTCAGGTGGCGCGCGGAACCCTCCTTCGGCGGGCCGCACCTCGTGGACGAGGCCCACGCGTTCGCGGACTGCCGGGTGACCCGGGCCGTCGAGGTGGGCGACCACACCGTGGTGTTCGGCCAGGTGTTCCGGGTGGAGCAGCGGGCTCGGGCGGTACCGCTGCTCTACGGGCTCAGGGAGTACTCCTCCTGGTCGCCCGCCCCCCGTCGTCCGGAGGGCCCGTGGCCGACCGGCGGCATGCCTACCTGAGAGGCCGCGGACGGCGCGCGCCGGATAGCCGGGACAGCCGCCACGCCCACCGCGAACGGCGGTAGGCACGGGCGACGTCGCAGAGGAAGGCGACGTCGCCCGCCAGGTCGTCCCCGCCGGGCACCGTGTCCCGGGACGGCTTCCCGGCGGGCGCCTCGTCTCCGGAGAGGGCGTGCAACGCGGCCGACAGCGTCGCCGCCTCCACGACGGCGTCCAGCTCTCGGCCGGTGATCCCCGCGGCCGGGGGGGGCGGCCCCGCCCCGGGCCCCCCCCCCCCCCCTGACGCTGGCCGCCCGACAGGCGCCGGGGATGGTGTCCCGCGACGTCGGC
>NZ_JBFAOJ010000020.1:78040-116265 GCF_040675205.1 Streptosporangium sp. NPDC049644
CGCGCCGCGGCCGCGACAACGGGGTCCAGGTGATGCCGTATGACCGTCCGGCCGTCCCGGATCTCGATGACCCGCCGGTACAGGCGCAGGCCGAGGTCGCGCGGTGGCAGCAGGCCGGCCAACCGGTGCGGCGGCCGCAGCAGGGCGATCTGCGGGCTGGCCCGGTACAGATCTTCCCAGAGCGGGCGCAGCACCGTGTAGACGCGGTAGTGACGGAACCACTCCAGCAGAGCGGGCACCCGCAGGAACGCCCCCCACACCGGCATGGTGGCACCCAGCGGGACGCATGCCAACGCGACCAGGGCAAGCCCGGCGTCCAGCGCGTGACCGAGCGGCCAGGCGTGGTCGTCCCCCAAGACGGCCGCGGCCGACAGCATCGCCTTGTTGACGTGGTGCGCCAGGGCCGCGACCAGGCCGGCGACGATCAGCTTCTGCCCGATCCCAGCGGAGACGTCGCCGGTCGGGGGGAGCATTCGTCTGGATCGCCGCATGATGAGCGAGGCGAGCAACTCCGCCTCCCGTTCCTCGACGACCGAGTAGGAGTCGCGGCTCAGGACCCTGTGCACCATCCCGGAGTCCAGACTGGGCATGAGCAGCCGCACCTGCTCGGCGGCCGACAGGTCGGTCACGTCGTGCCCGCACAGCAGATGGCTCAGTTCGTGGAGAATGATGTGTTCCTGGTGCGGTGGTGTGGTCACCTGCTCGTAGAAGATCAGATCGGCGCCGTCGACGGCCACCCACAGCCCCATCACGCCGCGCCGGCTCCTCATGGGCTCCAGCCGGATGGTGCGGCTGCGCCTTCTGGCCACCGTGTCGCACAGCTTTCCGGCGTCGAACGGCATGGGCAGCGGGAGTTCGCCCAGTATCTCGTCGCATCTGCGGCGCAGCCGCCTGAAACTCGCCCCCGGACGGGTCATCGTGATTCTCGAAAAAGGACGAGAGCAGACCGGCCGCGCCCCCCTGGGGATGATTTCCGCCCCCGGAGAATCACGGTCAGAATTCCAGAACGGTGACGTCCACGGGCTCTTCGAGCCCGCGGACCGACGTCTTCATCGACTGACCCACCCCCGTGAGGTCTCCATGTCATATCCCGGCCGAGCCTAGCAGGCCGGAAATCGGGTCGTGATCTCAGAATGTACCGAGCCAGCGCAGTTCAGGCCATATCCGCGACCACGGTTCACGGGGGTCGCGGCACACCAGGATCTCCTTCCCCTGCTCGAAATGGGGAAACTCGAAATCGAGCGTGCCGCCGAGCTCGCACCGGCCGAACAGCCTCGAGAACGAGGCACGGTCCACACCGACCGCTATGACAACCGTTTTATCGTCCGCCGGACGACCGAAATCAGCATAGGAATTGTTGCCGCTGTACTCCCGTGGCAGTCCGTGACCGGGGCCGTACAGCGCGATGGCACCCGCCTCGCCGTAGTTGTGGCCGTAGACGACGGCCCGTGCCCGGTCGGCCTCCGGCAGCGACCGGTAGACCGCGGCCACCTGTCCCGCCAGGCCCTGCCAGCCCGTCTGGCCGAACTGCTCCTCACCCAGTGCCGCCAGCACGGGATCGCGGGCGTACACGGCGGCGGGAAGGACCGGCATCACCATCACCATCGCCAGCAGCGCGTTCCCCGCCACCGCCAGCCCGACCCAGATCCGGCGCGGGATCGTCGCCGCCCAGGTCGCGGCCCTGACACATCCCGCCACCAGCAGCACGGTCAGCAGGCCCTCGGTGTACCGGGGGGCGCCACCGGCCAGGAGCAGGATCACCACCATGACCGGATAGGCCACGGCGAGCGAGCGGTAGGCGCGCCATTCGGGCCGGCGCAGCAGGGCCAGCAGTCCCACGACCCACACCGGGGTGAGGAACGGGCCGATCATCAGTATCTGTCCCACGAAGAAGTTGATCACGCTTCCGACCCCGAACGGCTCGGACAGGCTCCCGGCCATCGCGAACTGGGGCCAGCCGTTCAGCGCCTGCCAGACCAGGCCGGGCGCGGCGACCAGCGCGGCGACCCCGGCGCCGGCCAGGAGATACCCGCTGCGCAGCACCCGTCTGGGCCCGGTGACCAGCAATCCCGCCGCGAGGCAGATCACCAGCAGCACCACGAGGTACTTCGCGAGCAGCCCGATCCCGACCACCGCGCCGACGACCGGCCAGAGCCTCTTCTCGCCGGTACGGATGACACGGATCACCAGCCAGCACGCGGTCACCCAGACGAGGTGGTCCACGGCGGTGGGGTGGAGTACGTGCCCGGCGGCGAACGACGCCAGCGAGCCGGCCGTCGCGCACGCCGCGAGCACCTGCGCTCGGCCGCCCCCGCCGAGTTCGCGGGCGATGTGCCCGGCGACCAGCACGGCCACTCCGGCCAGCAGCGCCGGCACGACGCGGATCGCCACCAGGTTGTCGCCGAACAGCGCCATCTGCACCCGGGCCAGCAACGGGATCAGCGGCGGCTGGTCCACGTATCCCCAGTCGAGATGCCCCGCGGCCACCCGGAAGTAGAGTTCGTCGACGTAGTACCCCTGCCCTCCGGAAAGCAGCAGGAACACGGCGGCCGCTCCGCCGGAGACAGCCGCGAGGGGTCCCCGGCGGAGCGGCGACATCGCCGCCCCGTTTTTTTCCGCGGCCGGATCTGGAATGGCCGTAACGGTCGACATTTAAGGGCACCTCTCATTCTCGATCCACGACCCGCCACGGCATGCCGGACATTCTCATCCGTAAAATAGGCGCTCCACACTGAATCATCCTGCCGACAGTACAGCCGCTGGTGACAGCATGACGGGGGCATCGCGGACGGGCAACGACATTGAATCCTCGGGAAAATATGCAGCTCGCGTATTGAGCGGCCAGGTGCTTGCGAACATTCTTTTCATGCATTATTTTTCCCTCAACACCCCTGTCGTTTTGTGTGATCGATACCCGCATTCCGCGGAGCCGGTCGACCGGTGGTCCACGAACGGTCATCCCGGATTCGACAGGGATTTTTCGAGTGCCGGAAAACAGATGTCCCCGGCTGCCCCACACTCCCGAACCACCCATGCGAGGTGAACGGAATGCAGGAAACCCGAACGGTGCCCGCCGGTCCAGGGCTGGATGTCGGTAATCTCACCCAGTTCGAATATCTGGCCCTGAACAGCCCGCTGAACATCGCCGACGCGCACGCCCGCCAGGAGCTCACCGCGGGGCAGGCCCGGATCATCGACGACCTGCCGAACCTGTTCCTCAAAGCCGCCGAACTCCCGGTCGAGGAGGTGGAGCGGGAAGCCCATCGCGCGTACTTCGGGCTACTCGGCCAGCACAGCTACCCGGGCGACGACGGCCGTGTGCTGGCCTGCTACTCCTCCTCCGTGGCCATGGAGATCCTCGCCCGCTCCCTGGCCGGCGCGATGAGCTCGGTCGCGCTGATCCACCCCACTTTCGACAACATCCCGGACATCCTCCGCGGTGTCGGGCTGGACCTGGTGCCGGTGGCCGAGGAACGGCTGGGGGAGGACGACCTCGACGACGTCCTGGGCTCGGTGGGCTGCGTCTTCGTCACCACACCGAACAACCCGACCGGCCGGGTGCTGTCCGAGGAGGGCCTGAGCAGGCTCGCCGGTCAGTGCGCGGAGCGCGACCTGGTCCTGGCGCTGGACACGTCGTTCCGCGGGTTCGACCCCGCCGGCCACTACGACCACTACCGGGTGCTGCGGGACAGCGGGTGCCGCTGGGTCGTCATCGAGGACACCGGCAAGCTGTGGCCGACGCTCGACCTCAAGGTCGGCTGGCTGGTGACCGCGGCCGACCTCGGCCTGCCGGTGGCCAAGATCTACTCCGACATCCTGCTGGGCGTGTCCCCGATGGTGCTCGCGCTGGTCCAGCGGTTCTCCGAGGACGCCGCGGACGGCGGCCTCGCCGACCTGCACCGCTTCGTGGCGGAGAACCGCGCCGTGGTGCGGGAAGGGCTGGCCGGGGTGCCGGGGATCCACTTCCCCGATCCGCACAGCAGGGCCAGCGTGGAACGGGTGCACGTCGGCGCGCGGTCGGCGCTGGAGGTGTGGTCCGGCCTGCGGGACCACAACGTGTACGTACTGCCCTGCCAGAAGTTCCACTGGGCGAACCCGCCCGAGGGGAACAGCACCCTCAGGATCGCCCTGGCCAGGTCCGCCGCTCCCCTCAGGGAGGCGACCCGGGCGCTGCGCTCCGTACTGCTCGCACGTTGAGAACCGACGCGGGCGCGGCCCCGGTGACTCCGGCGGAGAGCGCGGGACCCCTGTCGCACGCGCGCTCCTGGCGGGTGGGGGTCGTGCAGTCGCTCCCCCCTCCCGGCGTGTTCGACCTGGGGCCGGGCTACCTCGAACCCGGCCTGCTCCCGGTCGACCTGCTGGGAGCCGCCTACGCGCGGGCACTGGAGGAGTACGGCTCGGCCGCGCTCGGCTACGGCGACGACCGCGGCGCGCTCGACCTCCGCGCCGCACTGGCGGAACGGACCGCCCAGGCGGACGGCATCGCCTGCGAGCCAGGAAACGTGCTGGTTACCGCGGGCATCTCGCAGGCCCTTCAGCTGCTCGCCACCACCCTGGCGGAGCCGGGGGACGTGGTCCTCGTCGAGGAGACCTGCTACGACCTGGGACGTCTGATCCTCACCGACTGCGGGATGCGGCTGCGCGAGGTGCGCTCGGACTCGGCGGGCATGGATCCGGGGGCGTTGCGCGAGGCCCTGGCCGGGGAACGGGCGGCGTTCGTCTACCTGAACCCCACCTTCCACAACCCCACCGGCCGGGTCGTCCCCGTCGCGCGGCGACATGAGCTGCTGTCCGTCGCCTCCGGCCACGGGACTCCGGTCGTGGAGGACGACGCCTACGCCGAACTGAATCTCGGCGAGACCCCCGCTCCCCCCTCCATGGCGGGGCTCGCGGGCTACCACGGGGTGATCCGGCTGCGCACCTTCTCCAAGACGCTCGCCCCCGGGCTGCGCCTGGGCTGGCTGCTCGCCGGGACCGAGACCGTCGACCGGCTCGCAGGTCACGGGCTGTTCCGCAGCGGCGGCTGCCTGAACCACACCGCCGCGCTCGCGGTGGCCGCCCTGGTGCGCGCCGGCGACTACGACCGTCACCTGGACTGGCTGCGAGCCCGGCTGCGGCAGAGGCGTGACACGCTCGTGGACACCCTGCTGGCCGAGCTGAACGACGGTTTCGAGCTCGACCGGCCGGACGGCGGCTTCTTCGTCTGGCTCCGTGCCCGCCACCGGCGGCGCGAGCCCGACCTGCTCGGCGCGGCGAGCGGTGCCGGGGTCGAGGTGGCCGCGGGCTCCCGCTTCGGCGGCACGGCACGGCCGGCCGTCCGGCTGGCCTACAGCTTCAACTCCCCCTCTCGGCTGGCCCTCGCCGCCCAGCGGCTGGCCGCGGCCTGGAACGCGTTACCGGCGCACACGGATCGGACCTGACGCATGCGATCGATCGAGACGACCACCCCCTCCGCTCCGACGGCGGGTCCGCACGGCTACACCCTGCCGCTCTCCCCCTCCGGGGGCTCGGCGATGGTCACCCCGCCGCCCTGGCACTTCTCCGGCGACGTCATCATGGTCGACTATCGCGTGGACCCGGCCGCGGCCGCGCGGTTCCTGCCGCCCGAACTGGAACCGGGACCCGACCCCGGCGAGGCCGCCGCGATCTTCGCCGAGTGGCAGTGGTGCTCGGAGTCCGGGGCCGAACTGGCCGACCCGGCGCGATGCCGGTTCGCCGAGTTCCTGATCCTGATCTCCTGCCGGTACCGGGGGCGGCATCTCGCGCGATGCCCGTACGCCTGGGTGGACAGCCCGGTCCCGCTGATGCGCGGCTGGATCCAGGGCATGCCCAAGCAGTTCGGCACCGTGCACCAGATCCGGCCGGTGGCGGTCGGCCGCGCGGGTCCCCGGCTGGCCGGCGGGGGACGGTTCGGCGGGGTCCTGTCCGTGGACGGACGGCGTACCGCCGAGGCGACCGTCACGCTGGACGGCCGGATCGACCGGCCGCCGTTTCTGCACACGGTCCCGCTGGTGCACACCCGGCTGTTCCCCTCCTGGGTGCCGTCGGAGGCGCCGCTGAACCGCCTCGTCGTCTCGGAGGTCACCGACATCGAGTTCTCCGACATCTGGACGGGATCGGCCGACCTGCGCCTCCTCGACGTGCCGGACGCCGACCTGGCCGGCCTGGCCCCCGTCGAGGTGGGCAGGGGGTACGTGTTCTCCTACGCGGAGACGCTGCATCACGGCCGGCCGCTGACGGATGACGACAGGTGACGGCCCCCTGCGAAAAATCAAGATATTTCATCTGATGTTCGCCCGGCGGACCTCTCGGCAACCGATCCACCAGAACAACAAACTGTTGTTGGCCCATATACACACCGCTATCCATCCCAGTTGACGCCCTGGTATCCTTCGAGCTGCGACCCGAGCCTGCCCAGGCCGGTCCGCGTGGGAAGGACACATGCCAGACACCTCGCCGACCGACTCGCCGGACACCCGGCGAACCCTCGCGGCGAAGCTGAACCATCTCTTCCACACGGTCCACCCGCGCGACGGCGGCGAGTACAGCTTCGAGGAGGTCGCCGAGGCGCTTCGCGCGGCCGGCGGCCCGACCATATCGGCCACCTACATCTGGCAGCTGCGAAAAGGCATCCGCGACAACCCGACCAAACGACATCTCGAAGCCCTGGCGGGATTCTTCGGCGTTCCTCCGGCCTACTTCTTCGACGACACGGCCGCCGAGCGGATCGACGCCGAACTCGCGCTGCTGACCGCCATCCGGGACACGCACGTCCGGCAGCTCGCGCTGCGCGCGGCCGGTCTCTCCCCCAGGAGCCTGAACGCCATCACCGAGATGATCGAGCGGGTACGCGAGTTGGAAGGACTGCCCGACACCACGGAGAAGTCGTGAGCGCCCGCCCTCCTCGCGGAGGCGGACAGGCCCGCGGACGCCACCCTCGTCTTCGCCCGCTCATCCTCCGGCATCCCGCACCGCTCCCGCCGGGCGGTCGACGACGCACCGACCTGTTCGGACCGGTGTCCAAGTAAAGTTTAAGTCGCACCCAAGATCGTGTGAGAAGACTTCTCCGGGAGATCTCCTGAGGGAGAAATCATGGTGGCCGGATACGACGGCGCGGAAATCTGCGGTCTCGCCCGCTCGCGCTGTTCCGGCACGACCTTCCCCGCCCTCGGGCAAGGAAGTGAAGGAGAAAGTCATGAGAACACGCGGAATCATCGGTGTGGCGGTCGCCGCCGCCCCGGCCGGTGGGTTCCTCGTCCCTGCGCTCCCGGCCTCGGCCGCCGATCGTCACCATCAGGACCAGCAAGATCCTAGAACCACGGACCGGCACCAACCTGTTCCTCGAGTGCCCCGACACCCACCCGTGGTAAACGACCGCGGGGACAACCGGCCACTACACCCGATGAAGGAACACCGGCGGTAACTGCCCGTCTTCTTCAGGAACGAACCCCGCTTGAAGGACATGCCGGCGAGCGCACTCCGGTCATACCGTTCCAGGGCCTGACCGGAGTTCGGAAATCGCCCTCACCTCATAACGCTCCGCGACGATCCGTTGAGCGCGCACTCTCGACCTTCCTGGTGTTTCACCAGGTCGGAGACATCTCATATCGCTCCGCGCAGCCGAGTCCAACGATGTCGAGCAACCGGTCGACCGCGGAATCCACCAAGACGTGAAGAGTCACTTCAGTTCTGCGTCGATTCAGGAACGACGTCGGTCGAAAATTATGTAGAGTTGCATATTTTTTCCAAATTTTATAACAAAGAAGAGGTTTCCGTTGTCAGGGAATACGGAAGTTACCGACCAAGGCTCTTCGGCGCGGCATTCCGAAACGAGGTCGGCTTCCACATCCGGTACGCCCGCCGCTCCTGCCGCCTTTTCTGTGACCCCTGGGCCCGCCCGGGACCTGTCCGTGCTGGAGCCGCATACGGTACTGACGGCATCCGAGCTCTACTCACGCATCTGCGTGAGAGATCCCTACTTCGCCCTCAAGGACGTCACGGTGATGCGGCAGGGCGAGGTGGCCGCCGGGGTGCCCGTGCAACAGGACCCGGACATGGAGGCCGGCTGCATCGGCATTGCCGAAGCGGGCCGCCACCTGGCGATTCTTGGCTCATGCGCCGCGGCCGTGGTGGCGCCTCGGGAGGGCCAGCACTTCTACCTGGCAACGGGCGCCCGCGGACAGTGGCTGACCCCGGAGCCGCAGGCGCGCGCCTCGGAGTTGCTCCGGGGCTCGGCGCAGGCGGAGCACACCGGCGAGCGCACCGCCAAAGCGCACACGCTGCTGTCCTCGCCCGACGGCACTCCACTGATGCGCTTGGAGGTGGACTACGACGTGCTGCCGGCCGCCACCTTCACGCGTCTGTTCGCCAAGGCGCGTGTGGACATGCGTCGCGAGCCGCGCCTCGACGACGGAGTCCGGCGCACGCCCGAGGAGTGGGCCGAGCTGCGGCAGAACCCGTACGGCAAGCCCCTGGCACTGCGTGACTGGCACCCGGACGGCGAATGCCTCAGTGCCACACTGGGCCCGGTGACAGCGGACATGTGCAAGGGCCACTTCGCCCTGCACCCGGCGATGCCGGTGGCCGTTGTCGCCGGTGGCATGACGCGAGTGGCCACCACACTGCTGCGCCGGCTGGAGGGTGCGCCATCGGCTCGCTGCGTGACGAAGGGCGTACGCCTGGTAGCGCATAGCCTCGCCTACGCGGGGCAAACGGTGAGGTTCAGCGCGCACCGCCGTACCCGCGAGGGCGCTGACCATCGCTTCCGCTGCTGGGCCGAGGTGGGCGAGCGCGTGGTGGCGGAGCTCGACATCACCTTCACCCGTGTGGACTGAGTCGCCTCAGTCCTGGGCGATCATCAACCCGTCCGGCTTTGTCGAAGCGGGCCCGGTCCCTCACCCGCGACCGGGCCCGCCGCCTTCCGGCACTCAGAGGTCGCCGAGTCCCAGTTCCCGGGCGATCAGCATGCGCTGGACCTCGCTGGTGCCCTCACCGATCTCCAGGATCTTGGCGTCGCGGTAGAAGCGGCCGACCGGGTATTCGTTCATGAACCCGTAGCCGCCGAAGATCTGGGTGGCGTCGCGGGCGTTGTCCATGGCGGCGTCGCCGGCGACGAGCTTGGCGATGGCCGCCTCCTTCTTGAACGGCTCCCCCGCGAGCATCTTCTCCGCGGCGTGGTGGTAGGCCAGGCGGGCGGTGTGGGTGCGCACCTCCATATCAGCGATCTTGAACTGGATGGCCTGGTAGTGGCCGATGGGGTGGCCGAACGCCCGGCGCTCGCGGACGTAGCGCAGCGACTCGTCCACGCAGCCCTGGGCCAGCCCGGTGGAGAGGGCGGCGATGGCGATGCGGCCCTCGTCGAGGGTCTGCAGGAACTGCGCGTAGCCGCGCCCACGCTCGCCGAGCAGGTTCCGCGCCGGGACCCTGCAGTCGTCGAAGGAGAGCCCGCGGGTGTCGGAGCAGTTCCAGCCCACCTTGGAGTACTTCCTGGCGACGGTGAGGCCCGGGGTGCCCGCCGGCACCAGGATCGTGGAGATCTCCTTCTTGCCGTCGGCCCGCTCGCCGGTGATCGCGGCCACCCCGATGACACCGGTGATGTCGGTGCCCGAGTTGGTGATGAACGCCTTCGTGCCGTTGATCACCCACTCGTCGCCGTCCAGCACCGCCGTGGTGCGCATGCCGCCCGGCACGTCGGAGCCGCCGCCCGGCTCGGTGAGACCGAAGGCGCCCAGCATCTCGCCCGACGTCAGCCTGGGCAGCCACTCGGCGCGCTGCTCGGCCGTGCCGAACCGGTAGATCGGCATGGCGCCCAGCGACACCGCGGCCTCGACGGTGATCGACACGCTGGAGTCGACCCTGGCCAGTTCCTCCAGGGCCAGGCAGAGCGCGAAGTAGTCGCCGCCCATACCGCCGTACTCCTCGGAGATCGGCAGCCCGAACAGGCCCATCGCGCCCATCTGCCGCACGATGTCGTAGGGGAACTCCTCGCGCTCGTAGAGGTCGCCGATCACCGGGGCCACCACGTCGCGGGCGAACGCCTCGACGGTCTTGCGTAGTTCCTCGTACTCGTCGGTCAGCTTGGGCATGGTCACTCCTTCTCCACGGGGGTGCGGGACGGGCTCCCGGCCAGGGCCTGGACGACCCGCGACGGGCTGGGGCGGCCGAGCCTGCCGGCCAGCCAGGTGCTGGTCTCCACCAGCGACGGAAGATCAAGGCCGGTCTCGACGCCGAGACCGTGCAGCATCCAGACCAGGTCCTCGGTGGCGAGATTGCCGGTGGCGCTCTCGGCGTACGGGCAGCCGCCGATGCCTCCGGTGGAGGCGTCGACCACGGTCACGCCCTCCCGCAGCGCGGTGAGGGTGTTGGCCAGCGCCTGGCCGTAGGTGTCGTGGAAGTGGACCGCGAGCCGGGAAGGGTCGCCGAAGGCCTCGATCAGCGCGGCGACGTGACCGGCGGTGCCGACCCCGATGGTGTCACCGAGCGACAGCTCGAAGCAGCCCAGGTCGAGCAGTCTGCGCCCGACGGAGACGACCTGGGCGATCGGCGTCGGGCCCTCCCAGGGGTCGCCGAAGCACATCGACACGTACGCCCTGACCTTCAGCCCGTGCGCCAGCGCCCGTGCGACCACCGGCTCGAACATGTCGAACTGCGACTCCAGCGTCCGGTTGAGGTTCCGGCCCGCGAACGTCTCGGTGGCGCTCGCGAAGACCGCGATCTCCTCGACGCCGTGTTCGAGCGCGCGATCCAGGCCGCGCTCGTTGGGCACGAGCACCGGGTAGCGCACACCGGGGACCCGCTCCATGGCCGTCAGCAACTCCGAGGCGTCGGCGAGCTGCGGCACCCACTTGGGGTGCACGAAGCTGGTGGCCTCGATCACCCGGTGTCCCGCGGCGGCCAGCCGGGCGATGAACTCGGCCTTGACCCGGGCGGGGACCACCGCCGCCTCGTTCTGCAGCCCGTCGCGCGGCCCGACCTCGTAGATCGTGACCCGCTCGGGCAGTCCCTCCGCCCCGATCCGCTGCGGCTCGCGCATCATGCCCCCTCGTCCCTCCGACGTCCCGGTACGGCGTGCATCACCGCTCCTGTCCGCCGACCACGGCCAGCACGGCGTCCATGCCGACCGCCTGGCCCGTCCGGACCCGCAGCTCGGCGACGACCCCGTCGATCGGCGCGGTCACGGTGTGCTCCATCTTCATCGCCTCCACGATGAGCAGCGGCTGTCCCTCGGTGACCCGGTCACCGGCGGCCACCTTCACCAGCAGAACGGTGCCCGGCATCGGGCTGCGGACCAGGCCGTCCCCCGGACCACCCGTGCCCGCCCGGTCGCCGGGGTCACCCAGGTGCCGGTGGGTGAACGCCCAGGCGTCGCCGTCGCGGCCGAGCCACACCGTGTCGCCGTCCCTGGCGACGGCGTAGCGCCTCGCGGTCTCGCCGAGGGTGACGAGCAGGTCGTCGCCCTCGTCGGCCAGCAGCGCCCGTACCGTCTCGGCGCCGGCCCCTGCGCCGTCGCCGTCACCGGAGGGGACGCCGGAGAGCAGGACCTCGGCGCCGGAGGCGGGCAGGCCGCGCACCCTGAGCTCGTGGACCCCGTCGCGGCTCTCCAGCCGGTAGACGGTCCACGCCGCCTCGCCCAGTCGCCAGCCGTCGGGGACGTCCCACGGGTCGGCGTGTCCCGCGGGGACGTGCTCGCGGTGCAGGACCAGGGCCGCGGCGGTCAGCACGTCGTCGGGGACGCCCTCACGGGAGACCAGCTCGTCGAGGTGGCGCTCGACGAGGCCGGTGTCGAGGTCTCCCGCGACCACCGCGGGATGGCCGACCAGGGCGCGCAGGAAGGAGATGTTGGTGGGCACCCCGAGCACGGCGGTGGCCGCGAGCGCCCCGTCGAGCCGCCGCAGGGCGCTCACCCGGTCCGGTCCCCAGGCGATGACCTTCGACAGCATCGGGTCGTAGTCGCTGCCGACCACGCCCCCGGCCAGCAGGCCGGAGTCGACCCGCACGCCGGGCGGCTCGCGCAGTGCGAGGACCCGGCCTCCGGTAGGCAGGAAGCCCCGGAAGGGATCTTCCGCGTAGACCCGGGCCTCGACGGCGTGACCGTCGAGCCGCACCTGCTCCTGGGTGAGCGGGAGGGGCTCGCCGGCGGCGACCCTGAGCTGGAGCTCGACCAGGTCCAGGCCGGTGACCAGCTCGGTGACGGGGTGCTCCACCTGCAGGCGGGTGTTCATCTCCATGAAGTAGTAGTCGCCGGTTGCGCCCTGGACGATGAACTCCACGGTGCCGGCGCCGGTGTAGCCGACGGACCTGGCGGCCTCGACCGCCGCGGCGCCCATCGCGGCCCTGGTCGCGGCGTCGAGAAGCGGGGAGGGCGCCTCCTCGACGATCTTCTGGTGGCGGCGCTGCAGGCTGCACTCGCGCTCGCCCAGGTGGATGACGCCGCCGTGGGCGTCGGCCATCACCTGGATCTCGATGTGCCGGGGGTTCTCCACGAACCGCTCGATCAGCAGGGTCGCGTCACCGAACGCGGCGGCGGCCGTGCGGCGGGCGGACGCCAGCGCCTCCGGCAGCTCCGCCGCGGAGCGCACGAGCACCATGCCCTTGCCCCCGCCGCCCGCCGAGGGCTTGATCAGCGCGGGGAAGCCGATCCGCTCGGCGGCCTCGGCCAGGTCGTCGCCCGGTTCGGCTCCGCCGGGAACGACGGGGACGCCGGCCGCGGAGACGGTGGCCTTGGCACGGATCTTGTCGCCCATTGCCTCGACGGCCTCCGGCGGCGGGCCGACGAAGACGAGGCCGGCCTCGGCACAGCGCCGGGCGAAGGCGGCGTTCTCGGCGAGGAAGCCGTAACCGGGGTGCACGGCCTGGGCTCCGGTCGCCGCCGCGGCGGCGAGGATGCCGTCGACGTCGAGGTAGCCACCGGCGAGGCGTACCGCGACATCGGCCTCGCGGACGTGCCGCGCCCCGGCGTCGGCGTCGCTGTGCACGGCCACGGAACGGATGCCCAGCCTGCTGAGCGTGCGGGTGATCCGCAGGGCGATCTCGCCGCGGTTGGCGACGAGGACGGTGTCGAACATCCGGCGGGGTGCTGATGGGTGGGTCATGGGTGCGGTCACATCCGGAAGACGCCGTAGCCGACAGGGTCGAGGGGGGCATTGGCCGAGGCTGACAGGGCCAGGCCCAGGACGGTTCGGGTGTCGAGGGGATCGATGACCCCGTCGTCCCAGAGGCGGGCCGTGGAGTAGTAGGGGTTGCCCTGCTCCTCGTACTGCCCGCGGATGGCGTCGGGGTCGGCGTTGCCGACCGTGGACAGGACGTTGGCGGCCTGCTCGCCGCCCATCACCGAGATCCGGGCTCCGGGCCACATCCACAGGAACCGGGGCGAGTAGGCGCGCCCGGCCATCGCGTAGTTTCCGGCCCCGAACGAGCCGCCGACGACCACGGTGAACTTGGGCACCCGGGCGCAGGCGACGGCGGTGACCATCTTCGCGCCGTGCTTGGCGATGCCGCCCGCCTCGTAGGCCCGGCCGACCATGAACCCGCTGATGTTCTGCAGGAAGACCAGCGGGGTGTTGCGCCGGTCGCACAGTTCGATGAAATGGGCGCCCTTGAGCGCCGACTCGCCGAACAGGATGCCGTTGTTGGCGATGATCCCGACAGGGTGGCCGTGGATGCGGGCGAACCCGGTGACGAGCGTGCTGCCGTACTCGGCCTTGAACTCGCCGAACCTGCTGCCGTCGACGATGCGGGCGATGATCTCACGCACGTCGTACGGGGTGCGGGTGTCGGCGGGGACGATGCCGTACAGGTCGCGGGGGTCGCAGACCGGCTCCTCCGACGGCAGGCGCTCCCACGGGGAGGGCGTGCGCGGCGCGAGGGTGGAGACGATGTCCCGGACGATCCTCAGCGCGTGGCGGTCGTCGTCGGCCAGGTGGTCGGTGACGCCGCTGACCCGGGCGTGCAGGTCGCCGCCGCCCAGGTCCTCGGCGCTGACCTCCTCACCGGTGGCCGCCTTCACCAGCGGCGGGCCACCGAGGAAGATCGTGCCCTGGTTGCGGACGATCACCGCCTCGTCGCTCATCGCCGGGACGTAGGCGCCGCCCGCCGTGCAGGAGCCGAGGACCGCGGCGATCTGCGGGATGCCGCGCGCCGACATGGTGGCCTGGTTGTAGAAGATCCGGCCGAAGTGCTCGCGGTCCGGGAAGACCTCGTCCTGCTTGGGCAGGAACGCGCCCCCGGAGTCGACGAGGTAGACACAGGGCAGGTTGTTGTGGAGGGCGACCTCCTGGGCCCGCAGGTGTTTCTTGACGGTGATCGGGTAGTAGGTGCCGCCCTTGACGGTGGCGTCGTTGGCGACGATCACGCACTCGCGGCCGGAGACACGGCCCACCCCGGTGATGATCCCGGCGGCGGGCGCCTCGTCCCCGTACATCCCTCCCGCGGCCAGCTGGGAGAGCTCCAGGAAGCGCGAGCCGGGGTCGAGGAGGGAGTCGACGCGGTCGCGGGGCAGCAGCTTGCCCCGGGAGACGTGTCTGGCGCGCGACTTCTCCGGACCTCCCAGCCTCGCGGCCGCGACGCGTTCACCGAGGTCGGCGACCAGCCGCTCATTGACCTCGGCATTGCGCTTGAAACCCTCGCCACCCGGGTCGCAGGTGCTTCGCAGCACCGGCCAGCCACTCATGCGGGCCCTCCTGTCCGGCTCCGTCGCCGCTGGGTTAACGATCACTAACTCACCGCAGATGTTAGTCATTATTAACGTTACCGTCTACCATACGGAAGGTGATGACTGCCCAGCCCGCTACCCGCAATCGCGGTTCGCGGCGCGCCGAGATCCTGGACGCCGCGGCGAGACTGTTCGCGGCGCGCGGCTTCCACGGTGTCTCGATCGAGGACATCGGCGGCGCGGTCGGCACCTCGGGCCCGGCCCTCTACCGGCATTTCAGCGGCAAGGAGGCCCTGCTCTCCGAGATGCTGCTGGACGTCAGCGAGCGCCTGCACGCCTCGGGCACCCGCCGTGTGACCGAGGCGGCCGGCGCCGAGCAGGCCCTGAACGCCCTGCTCAGCTGCCAGATCGAATTCGCGCTGAACCACCCGGCACTGATCACGGTGCACGACAGGGAGCTGGACAACGTACCCGAGCCCGCCCGGCGACGGATCCGCAGGCTGCAGAGACTGTACGTCGAGGAGTGGGTCACCGTGCTGAGCGAGCTCTACCCGGGCCGCTCCCAGGCCGAGCTGCGCGCCGCGACCCACGCCGTCTTCGGGCTGCTCAACTCCACCCCGCACAGCGCCGGGGAACTACCGCCCGCAGCGATGGCCGAACTGCTGCGCGGCATGGCCCGCGCGGCGCTGGCCGCCCCTCAAGGTTAGCAATCACTAACTCATGATGTGAGCACCCTTGCGCGGGGAGGTGAGCCACGCCTGCGAGGGGTGCACCATGACCGTGCACGGCGCCTCGCGCAGCAGCATCTGGCAGGCCGGGCCGATGGCGAGGCCCGGCGGGTCGTCGTTCTCCCGGTCGGCCACCACCATCAGGTCCGAGCGGTCGGCCGCGTGACGGAGCACCTCGACGTGGGATCTCGTCTCGATCATGGTCTCCACCTCCAACTGCGCATACCTCTCCTCCCACAGCGCGACGTTGGTGTTGAAGCGGACCGCCACCGACCGGATGTCGTCGGTGCCCTCGGGGCAGAGGCAGATCACCAGCAGCGTCGCCCTGCGCAGCGCCGCCTCCTCGAAGGCCAGACCGAGCTCCGCCGACTCCAGGTGCGCGTCCTCCACGGCGATCGCGACACGGTCGGTGCGGAGGTGGCCCGGCTGCCTGACGACGGCCACCGGGCAGCGGGCGTGCGAGGCGACCTGGACCGTCGTCGAGCCGATCTTCAGCTCGTCGAAACCACCGGAGCCGCGCGGGCCGATCACGACCAGCTCGGCCGTATTCGACACGCCCACCAGGGCCGCCCCCGGCGACCCCTCCACCAGCTGGCCGCGCACCTGCGCCCTGGGGGCCAGATCGTGCGCCAGGGCCAGCCCCCTCTCCAGGATGTGCGAGCCCATGCGCCGGATGACCGCGGTGGTCTCATGGGTGACGGAGAGCATCGGGTAGGGCCACTGCCAGGCGTGACAGATCAGCAACGGGAGGAACCTGAGGCGGGCCTCCTCAAGGGCCCAGCGCAGTGCCCGCCGGCTCTCCACGGAGTCGTCGTATCCGACCACCACCGGCCGCTCGTCGTCCTGTACCAGCATTGCGGCTCCCCTCCCGCGTCACTCCTTCCATACTTCACTGATCCGCACGCTCGGTAAGGCGACCATTCACAAGTCTTGCCTCGTTTTCCGGCTCGCACCGGCAAAGGCACCCCCTTGACCATTGTTTCCGATAATCAGCGGTAAATTCTGACAACCCGTCATGGAAAATTGTTGAATGAGGCCGATCCATGACCCCGCCGCACCAAAGATGTCAAGGTTGAGGACGGCGTCCGCCGGGGAGGACATAATCGGGCTGTGGCGCGCGACACTGTTGAGACCCACTTCACCGAGACCGTGGCCGCCCTCTCTCCCGGGGCGCCGCGCGATCCCGGCCTTCCCGTACGGGAGGGCACGACCCTGACCGGGGCCCGCTGCCGCGAGCTGTTCGAGTTCCAGCTGGGCAGCAGGCTGCTGGACGTCACCGCCCGCTGGCTTCGCGAGCAGGGGCAGGGCTTCTACACCATCGGCTCGGCCGGACACGAGGGCAACGCCGCGATCGCCGCCGCGCTGCGCGTCACCGACCCCGCCCTCCTGCACTACCGGTCCGGCGCCTTCTACCTGACCCGGTCGGCGATGGCGGGACGGCTGCCCGAGGAGGGGATGCGCGACGTGCTGCTCGGCCTGACCGCCTCGGCCGAGGAACCGATGGCCGGCGGGCGGCACAAGGTCTTCGGCCATCCCGACCTGGCGGTGATCCCGCAGACCTCCACGATCGCCAGCCACCTGCCGCGCGCGGTGGGTGTGGCCTTCGCCATCGAGCGCACCCGCCAGTTCGGCCTGCCGGGGCCGTGGCCGGCCGACGCGATCGCGATGTGCAGCTTCGGCGACGCCTCGACGAACCACGCCAGCGCCCTGTCGGGACTCAACACCGCCGCCTACGGCTCCTACCGGAAACTGGCGCTGCCGATCCTGTTCGTCTGCGAGGACAACGGCCTGGGCATCAGCGTGCGCACCCCCGAGGGCTGGGTCAAGGCCGCCCACCACCCGCTGTTGAGGTACTTCGAGGCCGACGGCTGCGACCTGGCCGACGTCCACGACGTGGCACTGGCCGCCGCCGACCACGTCCGTTCGAACCGCGCCCCGGCCCTGCTGCGCGTCGGCACCGTCCGGCTGATGGGCCACGCGGGCTCGGACGTGGAGCTCTCCTACCGGACCAAACGGGAGATCGACGCCGACCTCGCGCGCGATCCGCTCGTCGCGACCGCCAGACTGCTCGTCGAGGCCGGTCTGATCACCCCCGACGAGCTGCTGCTCCGCTACGAGACGACGCGCGAGCACCTGTTCAAGATGGCCATGGAGAGCTCACGGCGGCCCCGGCTGGTCTCCGCCCTCGACATCGTCGAACCGCTGGCCCCGCGCACCCCCACCGCCGTCGCCTCGGCCAGCAGGAACGTCGCGGTTCCCGAGGCCAGGGCGAGGGCCTTCGGCAGCAGGCTCCCCGAGCAGGAGGGGCCGCTGACCCTCTCCCAGGCCATCAACCGCACCCTCACCGACGCCCTGGCCGCCCACCCCGACGTGCTGGTCTTCGGCGAGGACGTGGCGCGCAAGGGCGGCGTCTACGGCGTCACCCGCGGCCTGCAGAAACGTTTCGGTCTCGGCCGGGTCTTCGACACCCACCTCGACGAGCAGGCGGTGCTCGGCCTGGCACTCGGCTCGGGGGTCTCCGGCCTGCTGCCGGTGCCCGAGATCCAGTACCTGGCCTACCTGCACAACGCCCTGGACCAGATCCGCGGCGAGGCCGCGACGCTCCAGTTCTTCTCCCGAGGCGCCTTCCGCAACCCGATGGTGCTGCGCGTCGCCTCCTACGCCTACCAGAAGGGCTTCGGCGGCCACTTCCACAACGACAACTCCGTCGCCGCGCTGCGCGACATCCCCGGCCTGGTCGTGGCCTCCCCCGCGCGTCCCGACGACGCCGCCTCGATGCTGCGCACCTGCCTGGCCGCCGCGCGCACCGACGGCAGCGTCTGTGTCTTCCTTGAGCCCATCGCGCTGTACGGCACCCGCGACATGTTCGAGGAGGGCGACAACGGCTGGCTCTCCCCGTACGCGCCCCCGGCCCGCTGGGCGGAGACGCACATCCCGATCGGGCGCGCCCGCAGTTACGGCGACGGCCGCGACCTGACGATCGTGACCTTCGGCAACGGCCTGCGGATGAGCCTGCGCGCCGCGGTCAGGCTCACCGCCGAGGGGCACAGCTGCCGGGTGCTCGACCTGCGCTGGCTCTCCCCCCTGCCGGTGGAGGATCTGATGCGGGCCGCCGAACTGACCGGGAGGGTGCTCATCGCCGACGAGACCCGCCGTACCGGCGGGGTCTCGGAGAGCATCGTCACCGAGCTGATCGACGCGGGTTTCACCGGCAGGATCGCCCGGGTGACCTCCTCCGACAGCTTCATCCCGCTGGGCGAGGCGGCCAGGCACGTGCTGCTCTCCGAGGCCGAGATCGAGGCCGCCGCCCGCAAACTGCTCAGCTGATTCCGCCGGACCGAAATCCCGGAACCCGCCTTCGCCATGTCATCCATACGTGTTCAATTGGATGCGCGCTGTTACGGATCGTGGCTCCGACCCGAAGCCGGACAGCTCTCCGTTTCCCCCTGAGCAGGAGGTACCATGCCCGGAGTCGCGATTGGGAACACAGGTCAGCGTCTGACGGAGTTGGAGGCCCATGCCTTCAAGACGAGCGCAGACCTGGCGTACATCAAGGAGACCCTGAATGATCTCCCTAAGATCGTCCGCGAGGAGGTCATGATCTACACCGCGCCGATGTTCGAAGAGATCATGAACAGGATGGCCACCAAGGAGGACCTCTCCGCTCTCTCCACCAAAGTCGACGGGCTGGACATCAAAGTCGACGGGCTGGAAACCAAGGTCGACAACCTGGAGACGAGGATGGACGCCCGTATGGAGTCCATGGAGACCCGTATGGAGTCCATGGAGACTCGTATGGACTCCATGGAAGGCAAGCTCGACCTGATTCTGGCCAAGCTCAACTGACGGTGCGGATGTGCTGGGTGCACTCCCCGCGAAGCCTCGCCGGGAGTGCGCTCAGAGCCAGTCTCGGCGTTTGAACACCAGATACAGGGTGAGACAGACGCCCGCCATGAGCAGGACCGCGAAGGGGTAGCCCCACGTCCAGTGGATCTCGGGCATCACGTCGAAGTTCATTCCGTAGATGGTGCCGACGAGGGTGGGGGCGAACAGGATGGCGGCCCAGGCGGAGATCTTCTTGACCTCCTCGTTCTGGGCGTTGCTCGCCTCGGTGAGCCTGGTCATGTGCTCGTTCTGGGCCTGGGCGACCATGGTCGAGTTGACCACGAGGATGTCGTGGAGCATCTGGCGGAAGCCGCTGACCCGCTCCGCGACGGTGATCGCGTGGTCGGCCACGTCCCGCAGGTATCTCTGCAGTTCCTCGTCCACCCCGTACTTGGCGGCCCCCGCGATGAAACCCTCGATCATGCCCAGCAGCGGCTGGGTGGCCCGCTGGAACTCGATCACCTCGCGCGACAGCTCGTAGATGCGCCGGGAGACCCCGGGTTCGTTGCCGAAGACCTGCACCTCGATCTCGTCGATGTCGTTCTGCAGACCGGCGACCACGGGGGCGTAGCCGTCCACCACCGCGTCGAGGATGGCGTAGAGCACCGCCTGCGGCCCCTGGCCGAGCAGGTCGGGGTCGTGCTGCATCCTGCGGCGGACCTGCGACAGGTCGGGGGTCTCGCTGTGCCGTACAGTGATCACGAAGTTCTGGCCGACGAAGACGTGCAGTTCGCCGAAGTCGACCTCCTCGGCCTCGTCGAGATACCTGGCGGGGCGGAGCACCACGAACAGGGTGTCGCCGTAGCGGTCGGCCTTGGGCCGCTGGTGAGCGACGATGGCGTCCTCGACCGCCAGCTCGTGCAGGTCGAACTTCTCGGCGACGTCGAGGATGACGCTCTCCTCCGGCCGGTAGAAGCCGATCCAGGCCATGCTGCCCGGGGTGTTCTTCAGGCACTCGAAGGCGTCGGGAAGAGACTCGGGGGTGGCGGCGCGGTGCCCGTTGACGTAGATCGCGTTGTCGATGACGCGCGAGCGGGGTGGGACCGGCGGCCCGTCACCGGCGGATCTGGGGTCCATCGAACGCTCGGGGGACTCCCCACCGGCGCCGGAACGCCCACGCATCAGGCTTCGCAGGCCCCGCACTCGCCGGTCGGTCACACATGTCTCCTTATCGGGTGGTCATGAACTCTTGCAGCGACTGCATCGCGGTGTTGCGGATCTTGGCCCTGAGCATCGGGGTCCAGCCGAGGATGATCCCGGTCGGCATGCCCATGGCCATCTTGGACCAGCGCCGCAGATCGAAGTCGTCGTGGTGACGAACGATGAGTCCGTCCTCGAAACGGAAGAGGGCGTCGATTTCATTGACGACCCTCCTGCCCGTCTTTCCGAAGGTGTAACTGGCGGTCCAGTGCGCGGTGCCCTCGTGCCGGCGGACGGCGATGTCGCGGACCTTCACCCCGAGGTCGGCGCTGCGGCCGAGCAGCATCCGCCACATCCCCATGACCTTGTCGCGCCCTTCGAGATCCTGGAAGACGGGATCGCCGAACGTGACGTCGGGGTGGTAACAGCGCTCCATCTCGTCGGCGTCACGGCGTGCGAAGGCGCCATAGAACGTCTTGATGAGCTCGGCGTTTCGGTCGTTCACGAGTCTCTCCCGATCATCAATGTCCTGCTGACCGAGTGTAGTGCGCCGAAAGGTCAAGGAGATTGTCCGCGTTGTTCCAACACACCGCACGGAGCCAGTCGTCGCCCAGGTCGAGCCTGTCCAGTGCGTGGAGCTGGTGGGCGTAGGGGTGGGGGATGTTGGGAAAGTCACTGCCGAGCAGGACCTTGCCGGCCAGCCCGAGGTCACGCAGGCGCGGCCGGAGGCGCGCGGGGAACGGCGCGCCGCGCTCGGCGAAGTCGGTGAAGGTCATCGTGGTGTCGAGCCGCACGTTCGGGAAGGTCTCGGCCAGCTCGAAGAACTCGTCGTACTCCGGCATGCCGAGGTGCGCCACGACCAGCGGCAGGGTGGGATGGCGCGCCAGCACCCCGCCGACCGGCACCGGCCCCGTGCAGCGGCCGGGCAGCGGGATCGAGCTGGCGTGGACCACGACGGGAACGCCCCGCTCGGCCAGCAGCCCCCACACCTCGTCGATCTCCTCACTTCTGGGGTCGAAGTCGCCGACCTGGAGGTGGACCTTGAAGATCCGCGCCCCACGGCCGAGCGCGTCCCGGACATAGTCAAGGACTCCAGGTTCGGGGTAGAAGGTGGCCGAGGGCAGACATTCCGCCGTACGGCGGGCGAAGTCGAGCGTCCATTCGTTGAGGCTCTCGGCCATGCCCGGCCGGTGCGCGTAGGCGAGGGCGGAGAAGGCCCGCACCCCGAGCGCCCGCAGCCGATCGACCCGCGCCTCGACGGGCAGCCGGTAGTGGATCCGCCACCCTTTCCCCATCAGCGGACCGCCGTGCTCGAAGTGGTGCCAGACCCGGCGCTCCATGCGCTCGGGCAGGAAGTGGATGTGCACGTCCGCCAGGCCGGGCAGGCCGAGCCCACGCCACCAGGCGGGGACGTCGGCGTCCGCGAGTTCCGGAATCATGTTCTGCACGACCTCGACTTTATCGCCAGCACACCGGCAGTCGTGGGACGCTTTGCTCTCATGCCGCGAAGGAGAAGTGAGCGTTGTCCGACCTCTGGGTGACCCTGACCACGGCCCGTTCCGGGCCGCCCCTCTGGGTCGTGCTGCTGTCCGCGCTGGCCGCACTGGGCGTGGTGTCGTGGTCCACCTCGTGGCAGCTGTCGCGAGGGCTGATCACCATCGCCCACGAGGGCGGGCACGCGCTGATGGCACTGCTCACCCGGCGCAAGCTGGAGGGCATCCGCCTGCACTCCGACACCTCCGGTGTCACCCTGACCAGGGGCAGGCCCCGCGGACCCGGCATGATCCTGACCGCCGCCGCCGGATACGTCGCGCCGTCCCTGCTGGGACTGGGCGGGGCGTGGCTGACCTCCTCCGGCTACGTGGAGGTGCTGATCGCAATAGTGATCGTGCTGCTGTTCTGCATGCTGCTGCTGATCCGCAACCTGTTCGGCGTGGTGAGCCTGCTGGCGACCGGGGGCGCGATCTCCGCCTTCACCTGGTACGCCGAACCCGACATGGACGCGGCCCTCGCCTATCTGGCCGTGTGGTTCCTGCTGCTGGGAGGCGTGCGGCCGATCGTGGAGTTGCAGCGCAAGCGGCGTTACGGCCGGGCGCCCGACTCCGACGCCGATCAGCTCGCCCGGCTGACCTTTCTGCCCGGCGGGTTCTGGGTGTTCCTCTTCCTGGTGGTCGCGGGCGCCTGCCTGGTGGCCGGGGCCTATTTGCTGCTGCCTCCGGCGTTCAAGCTCTCCTGGTAGGCGCGCCTCCCGACGCCGCGCCCTTCCCCAGGTCGGTCCGGGTGATTTCGCCATGCCGCACGACGCGCGCCAAAAAGCTCCGACCAGCGGCCGGGTCCCCTGTCACCCGGTTTATGTCACCGTATTCCCAGCCCATTCATCACCATTGTTTCCCCCTCGGAAGAAAGCAGCAACCACCCTTCTCGGTTGACATTCAACAACTTTTTTGAGTTTATTATAAGGGATATCGTTCCCTCAGCGAGAGGCGCTTCATGCCGCACCCCGCCTACCTCGTCGGAACGGCCGGGGCGGGCATCCTGCTGATCTCTCTGGGCGTCACGCTCGCCCTCACCCTGCGGATCAGACGCCTGCGCGTCGAGCGGGAGCGCGTCCTCGCCAGGGCCTACGAGGGGTTCGCCCGCGACATGCACGACATCGTGGGGCACTGGCTCTGGCTGGCGTCCATCAAGGGAGAACTGGCCCATCGGCGGGCCGCCGGCGACGCGCGCCTGCGCGAGGATCTGGAAGAGGTGATCCAGGCGGTACGGCAGGCCGCGCACGCGGTACGGAACGTCTCCGCGGCCCGCCACCGGCTTTCGTTCCCCGGCGAGGCCGCCCGCGCCAGAGCGCTGATGGAGGGATTCGGGGCCTACTGCTCGGTTCGGGTGGACACCGACGAGCTGCCCGAGCCCGTGAGCACGGCGCTGGGCGCCGTGGTTCGCGAGGGCGTGACGAACATGCTGCGGCACAGCCAGGTGAAGCGGTGCGCGATCGAACTGGTCGAGCACGGCGACCTGCTGCGCCTGACCGTCGTCAACGACGGGGCACCCCGGCGGGAGGCGCCCTCCACCGGCGGCGAGACCGGCAGCGGGGTGGGCAACCTCCGCCACCGCCTGGGCGAGCTGGGCGGCACGGTACAGGCGGCGGGCGGTACGGACGGGTGGTTCACCCTGATAGCCGAGGTTCCCGGCAATTATTCCGAATAACCTTCATGTCTCTCCCGAAAGCGCAGGTAGCACCCGCATTCACGGTCGGCACTGTGCGTTTCGCATATACGAGTGGTTCAGCTTGTAACTAGTGGTTTCTCGGGTTATCCGTAATTCTCTCTTCTGGAAGACAGCAGGGGAGAATGCCGTGGATGACCAGTATGAGCTTTATTGTCTGGCGGACCCGCTTTTTTATGACACGCTTGACGGCCGGCGGAGCGACCATCCCGATTTCGCGCTCGCGGCCCGGGAGGTCCCGGACGGCTGGCAGCACCAGGCGACCGACACCTGGATGCACTACGCGCCGCTCGCCGGCCGCATCCCCGCCCAGGGCTGGAAGATCCACGTCTCGGCCCGCACCGAGGACGCCGAGCGCGCCATGGAGACGGTCTGGGACTACTGCGTCCCCCGCGGCATCGCGTTCAAGTTCCTGCGCAGCCTGCCGGTCATGACCATGCTGAACTCCAAGGCCGCCCCCCGCGGCGCCAGCGGCAAGCTCGTGACGATCTACCCGGTGGACGAGGCACAGCTGGAGCTCACCCTGAAGGAGCTCGACGAGCTGCTCGCGGGCGTCGAGGGGCCGTACATCCTCAGCGACCTCCGCTACGGCGAGGGCCCGCTCTTCGTGCGGTACGGCGGGTTCGCCGGGCGGCGCTGCCTGGCCGGCAACGGCGAGCTGGTGCTGGCCGTGGAGGACGGCGAGGGGCGGCTGGTCCCCGACGTGCGCGAGCCCTCCTTCGGCGTGCCGTCCTGGGTGGCGCTGCCCGCCTTCCTCGAACCCCACCTGGCCGCCCGCAACGCGGTCACCACCGAGAACCTGCCGTACCGGATCGAGAGCGTCATGCAGTTCTCCAACGGCGGCGGCGTCTACCTCGGCGAGGACCTGCGCACCGGGGAGCGGGTCGTGCTGAAGGAGGCCCGCCCGCACGCCGGTCTCGACGCCGCCGGCCGGGACGCCGTGGCACGGCTGGCACACGAGCGCGACATGCTGGAGCACCTGTCCGGGCTGGACGCGGTACCCGCGCTGATCGACTACTTCACCCTGGGGGGGCACCGTTTCCTGGTCGAGGAGTTCGTCGACGGCAACCCGCTCCAGCGGCAGCTCGTCCAGAGATACCCGCTGACCAGGGCCACCTGCGACGAGACGGCCCTCACCGAGTACACCGCCTGGGTGCTCGACACGCTTCCCAAGGTGCGGCGGGCGATCGAGTCCCTGCACGGACGCGGGGTGGTCTTCGGCGACCTGCACCCGAACAACATCCTGGTGACCGAGGACGGCCGCCTGGTGCTGATCGACTACGAGGTGGCGACCTTCAGCACCGATCGCGGCCGCGCGGCACTCGCCCATCCGGCGTTCGGCGCGCCGGCCGACCGTCAGGGCACGGACGTCGACCGCTACGCCCTCGCCTGCCTCTACCTCGGCCTGTTCGCCCCCCAGCTCACGGTCATGCTGCCGCTCGACCGCGCCAAGGTGGTCGACCTGGCCAGGCTCATCACCGAGACCTTTCCCGTGCCGCCCGAGGTGATCGACGAGGCGGTCCTGACCGTCGCGGGCCCCGCTCCGGCGGCGGTCACACCGTTCCCGAGGCCGGGGCACGACGGCTGGCCCGAGCTCAGGGAGGCGATGACCCGGGCCATCCTGGCGAGTGCCACTCCCGAGCGCGACGACCGGCTATTCCCCGGTGACGTCGCCCAGTTCCAGCCCGGCGGGGGCATCAACCTCGCGTACGGCGCCGCGGGCGTGCTCTACACGCTGGCGGTGACCGGGGCCGAGCGCCTCCCGGCCCACGAGGACTGGCTGCGCCGCAGGGCGCTGGCCCCCGCTCCGGGAACAGGTGTCGGTTTCTACGACGGACTGCACGGCGTGGCCTACGTCCTCGACCTGCTCGGGCACCGCCAGGACGCGATCGACACCGTCGACCTGTGCCTGCGCGAGAAGTGGGAGGCGCTGGAGCTGGGGCTGTTCGGTGGCCTGGCGGGCATGGGCCTGAACCTTCTCCATCTGGGCGTCACCGCCGGCGAACGGGCCTTCACCGACCTTGCCCTGCGGATCGTCGACATCTGCTCCGACAGGCTGGGCGGGCCCGACGACGTGCCGAAGATCAGCGGCGGCAGCCATCCCCGCGCCGGGCTGATGTACGGCTCCTCCGGGCCCGCCCTTCTCTTCCTGCACGCCTACGAGCGCACCGGCGACACGTCGCTGCTCGACCGGGCGGCCGCGGCGCTCCGGCAGGACCTGCGGCGCTGCGTCACCGGCGAGGACGGAACCCTCCAGGTCGACCAGGGCTGGCGCACGCTGCCCTACCTGGACGAGGGGTCCGTGGGCATCGGCGTGGTGCTCGCCCGCTACCTGGCCCATCGCGACGACGCGGACCTCCGTACCGCGCTCGACGGCTGCCGGCTCGTCACCCGGGGACGATACTTCGTGCAGTCCGGCCTGTTCACCGGCAGGAGCGGCGTGCTCGCCGCCCTCGGCTGGGGCCTGGGACCCGAGCAGCCCCTCCACACCGACCACCCAGACCTGGCCGCGCAGCTGCGCGGGCTCGGCTGGCACGCGCTGCCCCATGGCGGCGGGCTGGCCTTTCCCGGCGACCAGCTGCTCAGGCTCTCCATGGACTTCGCGACCGGCACGGCCGGAGTCCTGTTCGCGATGAGCGCCGTGCTGCACGACCGGCCGGCGTTCCTCCCCTTCATCGAGCCGCCCGGCGGCACGAACGCCCCTGCCTGGGCGTCCGCGCACGGATCCGCCGGGCGGTTTGGCACCTACGACCCCTCGAAGGAGGTGTAACGACATGGTTCTTCTCGACCTGCAGTCCCTGGAAACCCCTGGCGGCGGCCACGGCGGCGGCGGCAGCACCCTCACCGTCCTGGGCTGCGAGTCCGGCCGGCCCAGCAACCTGAGCCTGCTGCTCTGCCACTAGTCCTCCCGTTCCACGAGAACCCAGATAACCCAGACCCCGGAAACGGAGCCATTCCCATGGTCCTTCTCGACCTGCAGTCCCTGGAGACCCCCGGCGGCGGCCACGGCGGCGGCGGTGGCAGCACCCTCACCGTCCTGGGCTGCGAGTCCGGCCGGCCCAGCAACCTGAGCCTGCTGCTCTGCCACTAGTGAGACCCCGTGCCCGGGACGGCCAGCGACGGCGGCCGCCCCGGGCACACCCGTTCCAGGAAGGAGGGACCGTGCGGGCAGCCGACCGGCTGGTGGCCGAGACCGTACGGCGTGGCGGACCCTGGCTGGCCGTCCTCGCGGTCACCTCCGTGCTGGGCGCGTTCGCTCAGCTCTCGCTCCCCCTGGTGCTGGGCAGGACCGTCGACGAACTCGTGGCCGACGGCACGGGCGCGGCGACCTGGCTCGGCGCCTGCGCGGGCGTGGTCATCCTGACCGTGGCCTGCGACACCCTCGGCGTCTGGGCCTCGGGATCGAGCGGCGCACGCTCCTCGGCCTGGCTCAGGGAACGGGTGGTGCGCGGCGTCCTCGGCATCGGGCCGACGATCACCCGCCGGTTCCCCGAGGGGGACCTGGTCACCCGGATGGGCCTGAACACCGAGGAGATCGGACACGCCCCCGAGTCGCTCGTCACCGGGGCGGTGCTGGTCATCCCCACCGCGGGCGGCATCGTGGCCCTCACCCTCATCGATCCCCTGCTGACCGCGACGCTGGTCGTCGGGCTCGTCCTCATCGCGCTCGTCCTGCGGGCCTTCCTCACCGTGAGCACCGCGATCGCGGGTGAATACCAGGCGGCGCAGGGCGACATCGCCGCCCGTCTCGTCGACGCGCTCGCCGGGGCCCGTACGATCGCCGCGGCCGGTACCGCCGATCGGGAGCGGGCGCGGGTGCTGACCGCGCTGCCCCTGCTGCGCAGGCACGCCATGGCCATGTGGCGGGCCAACGCGCGGGCCGGTGTGCAGGCCGGCGCCGTGGTCCCGCTGCTGGAGGTCGCGGTGCTCGGGGTGGGCGGGCTGCGACTGGCCGCCGGAGACCTCACGGCCGGCGAGTTGTACGCCGCCGCCCGCTACGTCGTGCTCGGCGCCGGCCTCGGCTCGGCACTCGGCTACGTCGGCCGCCTGGCCCGGGCGCGGGCCGCCGCCGCCAGGGTGGACGAGCTGGTCGCCGGGAGCCCCCGGGCCTACGGCACGCGGCCGCTGCCGCCGGGCCCCGGCAGGCTGGAGCTGCGCGGCGTGGACGCGGGCGGCCTGCGCGAGGTGGACCTCGTCATCCCCGGCGGGCAGGCGGTGGCCGTGGTCGGCCGCTCGGGCGCCGGCAAGTCGCTGCTCGCCGCGGTCGCCGGACGGCTGGTGGACCCGCGCCACGGCACGGTCCACCTCGACGGCGTGCCGCTGCCGGAACTCTCCCGCGAGGCGCTCCGCCGGGCCGTCGGGTACGCCTTCGAGCGCCCGGTCCTGCTCGGCGACACCGTCGCCGCCGCGATCGCCCTGGGCGTCGACACCTCCGCTCGCACCCCCGGCACCGGCCGCCGCCGCACCGGGGAAGGCCAGGCCGAACGACCAGGCGCGAACAGGGAGGTCGTCCAGGCCGCCGCGCGGGCGGCCCGCGCCGACACCTTCGTCCGGCGCCTCCCGCTCGGATACGACACACCACTGCGGGAGGCACCCATGTCCGGCGGTGAGCGGCAAAGGCTCGGCTTGGCCCGCGCCTTCGCGCAGGGGCGGCGCCTGCTCATCCTGGACGACGCCACCTCAAGCCTGGACACCGTCACCGAGCGCCAGGTCGCCCGGACGCTGTCCGGGGAGCTGCGCGACCGCACCCGCCTGATCGTGACCCACCGGGTGGCGACCGCCGCGGCCGCCGACCGGGTGATCTGGCTGGACGACGGCAGGGTACGCGCCTGCGGCAGCCACCGTGCCCTCTGGGCCGACCCGGCCTACCGCGCCGTCTTCCAGGCGGGTGCCTAATGACCGCCACCGGCCCGCACCGGCTCCGGGACGGCGCCGTCCTCCGGGGGGGCGCCCGGTGAACCGGCCCATCCGGCGGGCGCTCACCAGGGACCCGTACCAGCTGGTCAGGCTCGCGGGCTGGTCCGTGGCGGAGGCCGCGCCCGCGCTGGTCATCGGCCTGGCCATCGCGCGGGCGATCGACGACGGCTTCGGCGCGGGACGCCCCGCGACCGGGTTCGCCTGGCTGGCCCTGCTCGGCGGTGCCTGGCTGCTGGCCGCCGTCGGCGCGCGTCAGGTGGTGCTGGCCGTCGCCGCGATCGTGGAACCGTTCCGCGAGGAACTGCTCGCGCATGTCGTCGACGACGCGCTGCGCCACTCGGCCGCCTCCGGACAGGGACCGGGGGCGGGGGCGGTGGCCCGCGCCAACCTCCAGGTCGAGCTGGCCCGCGACGCCTTCGCCTCGGTCATCACCGTGGTCAGGTCGTTCGCGTTCACCGTGGTGAGCGTGGTGCTCGGGATGGCGACCCTCGTCCCCGGGGTGCTCGCGCTGGTGCTGCCGCCGTTCTGCGCGGGCCTCGTCCTCTTCTCCCTGTCGCTGCGCGCCCTGGCCAGGCGGCAGCGGGACTTCATCCTGGCCGACGAGCGTACCGCCGGGGCACTGGCCGACATGGTGGGCGGGCTGCGCGACATCACCGCCTGCCGGGCCGAGGAGCGGGTCGCGGGTGACGTCGGCCTCCGGGTGACCGAGCAGGCCCGCGCGGCCAGGTCGCTGGCGCGGGTGACCGCGCTGCGCACCGCGTCGCTGGCGGTGGGCGGCTGGCTGCCGGTACTGCTGGTGCTGGCCGGGACCCCCTGGCTGCTCCGCGAGGGCGCGGGCGCCGGGGTGATCCTGGGCGCGCTGGCCTACGTCACCCAGTCGCTGGCGCCCGCACTCGGCAACCTCGTGGAGGGGCTGGGGATCAACGGCGTCCGGCTCCGGGTGGCACTCGACCGGCTACTGCGCGACGGCGACCCGCCCGTACGGGCGCGCGGGCGGGTCGCGGCCGAGAGCGGCGGGGCCGAGCTGCGCGGCGTGACGTTCGCCTACGGCCCGCACGCCGAACCGGTGATCGACCGCCTCGACCTGTCGGTCCCCGAGGGGGACCACATCGCCGTGGTCGGGCCGAGCGGCATCGGCAAGTCCACCCTCGCCGCGCTGCTGACCGGCGTGCTGCTGCCGGGCTCCGGCCAGGTCATGGTGGGCGGCGTGCCCGCCGACCGCCTCGACCCCGCCGACCGGGTGCTCATCCCCCAGCAGGCGTACGTCTTCCGCGGCTCCCTGCTGGAGAACCTGACCTATCTATCCGGCGCCCCGAGGGAGGCGGTGGACGAGGCCGTGGCCGAGGTCGGCCTGACGAACCTGGTGGCACGGCTGGGCGGCTACTCCGCCGAGATCGACTCCGGCCTGCTCTCGCCCGCCGAGCAGCAGCTGGTCGCCCTGGCCCGCGCCTACCTGGCCCCGGCACGGCTGGTGATCCTCGACGAGGCGACCTGTCATCTGGACCCGGCGGCCGAGGCCCGCGCGGAGGAGGCGTTCGCCCGCCGGGGCGGCACGCTCCTCGTCATCGCCCACCGGCTGACCTCCGCCCTGCGGGCCCGGCGGATCCTCGTGATGGACGGCACCAGCGTCCGACTGGGCACGCACGAGGAGCTGCTCGCCGCCTCCCCGCTCTACGCCGACCTGGCCGGACAGTGGAATCCGTCGAGCAGCCAGGAGCTGGTGCCTTGACTCTCCCCGAAGCCAGAGCCCTGGGTGTCCACGCCGAAGGAGATTCGATGATCTATCCTCCCGCCGAGCGGCAACCGGTCGTCGACCACCTGCACGGCCACCCGGTGCCCGACCCGTACCGCTGGCTGGAAGACTCCGGCAGCCCCGAGACGCGGGGCTGGATGTCCGCCCAGGAGAAGCTGTGGCGCGGCCACGCCGCCGCGCTGCCTGGACATGACCGGTGGCACGCGCGGGTGGCCGCGCTGACCGGCGCCGGGATGGCCGGCGTGCCGATGTGGCGCGGCGGGAGCCGGTTCTTCCTGCGCCGTACGGCTGAGCAGGAGCACGCGGTCCTCTGTCGTATCGGCCCCGACGGGGCCGAGGAGACGCTGATCGACCCGACGGAGCTGGACCCGAGCGGGCTGACCACGCTCGACCGGTGGCAGCCCGACTCGGACGGCCGGCTGGTGGCCTACCAGCTCTCCACGCACGGCGACGAGCGCTCGGAGCTGCGGGTGATGGACGTCGCCACCCGGCGGGTGGTCGACGGCCCGATCGACCGCTGCCGGTACTCCCCGGTGGCGTGGCTGCCCGACGGGAAGGCGTTCTTCTACGTCCGCGCCCGCCGGGTCCGCCTGCACCGGCTCGGCACCCCGGCCGAGGACGACGCTGTGATCATGGGCGAGGACCGCTCCTACGGGCTGGGGATCAGCCACAACGGGCGCTGGCTGACCGTCTCCGCGGCGGCGGGCGACGGCAACGACCTCTGGCTGGCCGACCTGTCCGCCTCCTCCCCCGAACGCCCCGACCTGCGGGTCGTCCAGCGGGCGGCGGGGGCGGTGACGGTGCCCGCGGTCGGCCGCGACGGGCGCCTGTACCTGCTCACCACCCTGGACGCGCCACGGGGACGGCTCTGCGTGGCCGACCCGGCGCGCCCCGGCACCGAGCACTGGATCGAGTTGGTCGGCGAGGACCCGGAGGCGGTGATCGGCGAGTTCGCGATCGCCGGGCAGACGCTGCTCGTCGGCTGGACCCGGCACGCGATCGGCGAGATCAGCGTCCACGACCTGGCGACCGGGAAGCGGCGCGGCCTGGTGCCGCTGCCGGGGCTCGGCTCGGCCGGCGCGATGACCACCCGTCCCGAGGGCGGCCACGAGGTCTGGTTCACCTACACCGACAGTGTCACCCCGCCGAGTGTGCACCGCTACGACACCCGTACCGGGCGGACCTCGCTGTGGGGCGCCGCGCCCGGCGCGGTGCGGGTGCCGGAGCTGGAGGCCCGGCAGGTGGTCTTCGCCTCGGCGGACGGCACCCCGGTGCGGATGGTCGTGCTGGCGCGGCCCGGCTCGGGGCCCCGGCCCACGATCCTGTACGGCTACGGCGGCTTCGGGCTCTCGCTCACCCCGTCGTACTCCAGCTACATCCTGCCCTGGGTCGAGGCCGGCGGGGTGTTCGCCCTCGCCCAGCTGCGCGGCGGCGGCGAGGAGGGCGCCGCCTGGCACCGGGACGGCATGCTGGAGCGCAAGCAGAACGTCTTCGACGACTTCGCGGCGGCGGCCGAGGCGCTCGTCTCCGGCGGCTGGACCACTCCCGCGCAACTGGGCGCCTGCGGCGAGTCCAACGGCGGGCTGCTGGTCGGCGCCGCGCTGACCCAGCGCCCCGACCTGTTCGCCGCCGCGGTCTGCTCGGCGCCGCTGCTCGACATGGTCCGCTACGAACGCTCGGGGCTCGGCCCGGCCTGGCGTTCGGAGTACGGCTCGGCCGACGACCCCGAGCAACTGGCCTGGCTGCTGTCGTACTCCCCCTACCACCGCGTCGCCGAGGGCGTCGACTATCCGGCGACGCTGCTGACCACCTTCGGCGGCGACTCCCGGGTCGATCCCCTGCACGCGCGCAAGATGTGCGCGGCACTGCAGTGGGCGACCTCGGGCTCGCGGCCGATCCTGCTCCGCCACGAGGAGGGCGTCGGCCACGGCTCCCGCGCGACCGGCCGCGCGGTCGCCCTGGCCGCCGACATGCTCACCTTCCTCGCGGCCCACACCGGCCTGGAGGCCGGCGCCTGAAACCTCCGCCCGGCCTTCGGAGCTCTCTTTCCACTCACTCGCCACTCTTCTGGAGGGAGTCGAGGCGGGTCATCTCGTCCGGTGAGAGCCGCAGGGCGCCGGCGGCCACGTTGTCGGTCAGGTGATCGGGGTTGCCGGTGCCGGGGATGGCCAGCACGTGTGACCCGCGCTGCAGCGTCCAGGCCAGCCGGACCTGCGCGGCCGTCACGCCGTGCGCGCGTGCGACGGCGAACACCTCCTCGCTGTCGGTGACGCTCGCACCCGCCTCGCGCCCGGCACCGGCGATCGCGAAGAACGGTACGAACGCCACCCCCTGCTCCCCGCAGATACGTAGCAACTCGTGGTCCTCGGGCCGCGCGCCGATGCCGTAGGCGTTCTGCACGCAGACCACCGGTGCGATGGCCTGTGCCTCGGCGAGGTGCGCGGGTGTGACGTTGGAGATGCCCAGATGCCGGATCAGCCCCGCGTCGCGCAGGTCGGCCAGCGCACCGAAATGCTCGGCGATCGAGCCGGTCGCCTGACTCCGCGGGATGCGCAGGTTCACCACGTCGAGGTGATCCCGGCCGAGCTGGCGCAGGTTCTCCTCGACCTGGCCGCGCAGCTGCTCCGGCCTGGCCCACAGCCACTCACCCGACGGATCCCGGCCCGGCCCGACCTTGGTGACGATGACCAGGTCGTCGGGGTACGGCGCCAGCGCGCGGTTGATCAGCTCGTTCGCCGAGCGCAGCGCAGAGAAGTAGAAGGCCGCGGTGTCGATGTGGTTCACCCCGAGCTCGACCGCGCGGCGCAGCACGATGATCGCCTGACCACGATCGCTCGGGACACTGTTCCCGAACACCGTGCCGTGCTGCGCCAGGCGCATCGCGCCGAACCCGATCCGGTTGACCGGCAGGTCGCCGAGCTCGAAGCTGCCCGCGGCCGCGGCGGTGATCGTCTTTGCGGTCATCGAATCTCCTTGAGCGTGGAGACCCCCGCCTTCAGGCGTGAGGAGAAGGTCAAGGTCGAAGTCTGCCAGCTCCATCGACGGGACAGGGCTTCGATGATCTGGCTCATGCCCGATGGGTCAGGGGGCGGAGAGAAGCCGCCTCACCGACCATGGGGGACCGGGGCGCACGGCCTTGGCGCAGGGCTCGATCCCCGTCGACCACCGCTCACCGATCACTCACCCTCATCGCGCACCGCCTGCGATGTGTCGGGATGGACAAGGCTCCGCGAGGTCGCCGCGGTGATCAGGAGTTCCTCCCTCGAAGCACCCCCAGGGCGGTGCTCTAAATCCCCTCCGCGGCTCTGGCGGTCGCAGCGACGTGCTCGTCGGCGGTCATGCCGAGGTTGGGGTCGTGCCGGTTGAGGTCGTGCTGGTCGTCGGCCCACCGCCGGTAGTCCCGCCGGACGGTGAGCTCGTCGGAGTCGATGATGCGGGCGATGTCGGCCCAGGTGACCCCGGCCAGTAACGCGTGGTGGACGTTGGCGGGATGACGCACGGTGCGTGCGATGCATTCCGCCAGCGCCAGCAGCTCGATGTGCTCGGCCACGGTGAGCGGAGGACGGTCATCGGCTCCATGCCGGACGGGGTCATAGATCCCCCGGTCCACCAGCTCGATCCGGGCGCGAGCCGACGCGTGCCTGGCGGCCAACTCGTTGTAGCGCTCCAGCTGCCGGCTGACGGGCATGTCGTAGCGAGCGTCGCGCCAGGTCGCGATGTGCTCGGGCATGGTCATGACGACTCCTCCAGAGCAGTCGGGTGTTGGCTTCAAGGGATCACCGATGCGGCGAACCGCACTTCAGCGATCATGCCTCAGGTCGGTGAGACGAATGCGCGGATATCTCAGATCGCTGGGACTGCCTTACATCCGGCGAGACGGGACAGGGCTTCGCTGATCCCATGCTCCCGCTCATCTTGGCGCTGCGGGAGATGACTGTGTCCGCCCCCAGATGCGGTGGGAGTCCGGTACGGGATAAGCGGTGTCGGTGGGGGTGATGTCCCAGATGCGGGTGGGGCCGAGCCGGGTGTCGAAGGGCGGCCAGCCGGGGTCGCCGGTAGCGGCGAAAGCGGTCCATGCGGTGCGGATCCGGTGGGACAGGGCGGCGAAGCCGGCGGGGGGCGGGGTGCCGAGGAAACGGGCGGCGTAGCGGGTGTGCGGCAGGCCGAAGACGAACGGAAGGTCGATGCCGTGGGCGGCGCCGATCGGTCCTTGCCAGGCGAAGTCGTACAGCCAGGTGCGGCCGCCCGTCCTGGCGTGTGCTTCGGCGGTGAAGGTGGTCGGCATGCGCACCAGGGCGTCGGACATCAGCGTGGTGAACAGTTCGGTGACGGTGCTGTCGGGGTAGGCGGCCCGATAGGCCGGGGCGGCGTCGGGCGCGAGGCCGAAGCTGGCCGCGACGGCCGCCAGATCGATCCGCGCCGGGTCGGCCGGGGACGGGAACCCGCGGTATTCGTCGTGGGTGAAGCCGCAGAGCAGGTCGATGTGGCGGGCACGCCCGTCGGCGAGAGCCTGCCAGGGAGGTGCGGTGACCAGGTCACCGTCGATGACGGGAGCGAACGCGCCGCCGGGGCGCCCGCCGGTCAGCTGGGCGTCCGGCACTTCCAGGAGGGTTTGGGCGGGCAGCGCGGCCAGAGCGTCTCGGGTAGGGGCGGTGCCGACGGCTGCCGCGAGCCGTTCGGTGACCCGCTGGGCTTCGGGGGCGCCGAGGTGGCCCGCGGGAAGGCTCTGCACGATGCACCGCCGGAACAGGCCGGCGGCGGCCGGCGCTGCGGCGAGCAGGGCGGCGGACGCGCCGCCGGCGGACTGGCCGAAGACGGTGACGTTGCCGGGGTCGCCGCCGAAAGCGGCGATGTTGTCCTGGACCCAGGCGAGCGCGGCGAGCTGGTCCAGCAGGCCGCGGTTGTCGGGTACGCCGGGCAGGTGGCCGAAGCCCTCGAATCCGGTGCGGTAGTCGAAGGTCACGACGACCACTCCGGATCCGGCCAGGACCGAGCCGTCGTAGTGCGGCATCGCCGCGGCGCCGTGAGTCCACTGGCCACCGTAGATCCACACCATCACCGGCAGGCGCGTGTCCCCGGGGGCCGGGGTCCAGACGTTCACCGTCAGGCAGTCCAGGCCGTCGCCGGGCTGCCACACCGCCGGAACCCCCGGCGCCGGCGGTCGTTGCGGTGGCGCGCCGCCGAAAGCGCCGGCCTCCCGTACTCCGTTCCAGGACGCGGCCGGTCGCGGCGGCAGGAAACGCCGCGCGCCATCGGGTGCGGCGGCGTACGGGATGCCCTTGAACGAGACGACGCCCTCGCGGGTACGGCCGCGGACCAGACCTTGCTGGGTCTGCACCGTGTCGTGCATGTGTTCCTCCTGACAAGACCCCAGGCGTCGATCGGCTCTGGGGGGCGGTTGGATCGAGGCGCTCTCCGTCAGCGCGAGGACTGCCAGGCGCCGGTAGGGCCGTCCTTGGCGAGCTTGGCGAGCAGGCCGTGCAGGGTCTGCTGCTCCTTGAGGGTGAGCGGGCTGAAGAACTCCGCCGAGGCCTGCTCGCTGAGCCGCTCGACTTCCCGGATCTTGTCCAGGCCGGCGGGAAGGATGTGTACCTCCATCGCGCGGCGATCGCCGATGTGCGGCCGGCGCTCCGCCAGTTCCATTGCCTCCAACTCGTTCACCAGGGTGACCATGACGGGCTTGAACACCCTCAGCCGGTCGCTCAGCCGAGCCTGGATCATCGGGCCGTGCTGAATCTGGGTGAGCACGCCCAGGTGCTGTGGTTTCAGCCCGACCTGCGCCGCGACCTGCTCATAGGCCTCGCGGGCGTGGGCTGCGACCCAGTTCAGCAGGAAGCCGGTCCACCTGGTCAGGGCTTCGGGCGGTCCGTCCGCGGCTTCGGCCCTGGATTCGTTAACGTTCATAACGTTAATAACCTTAACGTTTTTGTGAGGAGCGGCCAAACCGCGCCGGGGCCGGCGTCGGTCCGGCCAGGCCGTGGGCCGAGCAGGCCTCCGTGGCGATCGAGACCTCGCCCGCCCTGTCGGCCCTCCATCCGGGTTCGCGTGACGAGCCCCGGAGCGGACCGTCCTTGTCCTGCGGCTCGTTGAAGAAGGCCGTTACCGAGGAGGAGAAGGCCCAGTGGTCAACGCGTCCCCGGAAGAGCTTGAGGTCGGCGAGTTGTCAGCCGATCGCGGTGCGCGCGGTTGGCGTCGATGAGCCGGTCGAGGGCGTCACGGGCGCCGGAGAGCTCATTGATGTGCCGGTCGATCCGGTCTCGCTCCTGTATCAGCCGCCCGAACGCCTCGTCGGAGTTCTGCTCGCTGGGCGAGTCGACGCACGGCAACAGCTCGACGATCGTACGGCTGGAGAGCCCGGCGGCGTACAGGCGCTGAACGAACCTCACCCGCTCGATCTCGTCGTCGGTGTAGTGACGCTGGCCGCTGGTGCTGCGCGTGCTGGCGAGCAGGCCCTGCTCCTCGTAGTAGCGCAGGGAACGGACGCTCACCCCGGTCCGCGACGCCAATTCCCCGATCCGCATCGCACCTCCCATCGAAAATCCTCGGCTAAACGCTTGCATCTGACGTCAGTGTCAGGTCTTAGCTTAGTCCTCGCGTCCAGCCGGCGGACGCGACCATCCGCAGGAATCCCGAAAGGCGCGCAGAAATGACGACCCTGTTCGACCGTTACCAGCTCGGCGCGCTGAGCTTGCCCAACCGCGTGGTGATGGCCCCGATGACCCGGGTCCGCGCGGGTGCGGGCGGCCTGGCGACACCGTCGATGGTGACCTACTACGCCCAGCGCGCCACTGCCGGGCTCATCGTGACCGAAGGGGTGCAGCCCAGCCTTGTCGGGCAGTCCAACCCCGGCACCCCGGGGCTGTACACCGACGCGCAGGTCACAGCCTGGCTGCCGGTCACCGATGCGGTCCACACCAACGGCGGGCGCGTCTTCGCCCAGATCATGCACTCAGGCCGGGTCTCCCACCCCGACACCACGGGGATGCGGCCGGTGGGCCCCTCGGCCGTTCCCGCCGTCGGGGAGGTGTTCACCCCGGCAGGCCCCAAGCCCGCACCCGTGCCGCGGGCACTGGAGACCGCCGAGGTGCCCGAGCACGCGCGATCCTACGCCGAGGCCGCCCGCCGGGCCGTCGACGCCGGCTTCGACGGCGTGGAACTGCACGGCGCGAACGGCTACCTCATCGCCCAGTTCCTCTCCAGTACCGCCAACCTGCGCACCGACGCCTACGGCGGATCGATCGCCAACCGGATCCGATTCGCCGTGGAGGCGGTGTCCGCGACCGTCGAGGCGGTGGGAGGCCACCGGACCGGCATCCGGCTCTCGCCCGGCGCGGGTATCTGGGGCGCGCAGGACACCGACGTCCCCGCCTTGTACGGCGCGCTGCTCGCCGAGCTGGCCCCCCTGGATCTGGCGTACGTCCACCTTGAGGCCAGCACCGACGAGGACGTGCTCGTCGGGCTGCGCAAGGCCTGGCCCGCCGCGCTCATCGTCAACCCGGTCTTCCCGATGGCCCCTCGGCAGACGGACAGGACAGCCGCTGATCACTGGCTGGGGCTCGGCGCCGACCTGATCAGCTTCGGCCGCGCCTTCATCGCCAATCCCGACCTGGTGGAGCGGCTGCGCCAAGGGCTCCCGATCGCGCCGCACGACGAGTCCACCTGGTACCAGGGTGGCGATGCCGGCTACCTCACCTACCCCGCCTACCGGCACACAGCCTGACGCTGAGCGGCTCGCGGTCTCCACCTCTTGCCCGCCCAGGCCCGGACCTGTCGCCGGCTTGCACCTTGGGACATCATCCGGAGGCGATCACCATACGTGTCCAACCGGGTGACACCTGTGATACCTGACTGGTGAGGCAGTTGAGACGGGGGACACCACAGAGAACAGGCCCGGCAAGTGGGCCCTTCCCCCGAGGAGCGCCAGTGTCCG